>JBQTJN010000061.1:0-9043 GCA_052387095.1 Alphaproteobacteria bacterium | reverse complement strand
TCGTGTTCGATTTCTACGACCGGCTGAAATCCATCTCGAAAGGCTACGCCAGTTTCGATTACGAACTGGACGGCTATTCCGAGAACGACCTCGTCAAACTCACCATCCTCGTCAATGATGAGCCCGTCGATGCGCTTGCCATGATCGTCCACCGTTCACAGGCTGAGCGCCGCGGCCGCGGCATGTGCGAACGGCTCAAAGAGCTTATCCCGCGCCAGATGTTCAAGATCGCCATTCAGGCCGCCATCGGCGGCAAGATCATCGCCCGCGAGGACGTCTCCGCCATGCGCAAGGACGTCACCGCCAAATGCTACGGCGGCGACATCACCCGCAAAAAAAAGCTGCTGGAAAAGCAGAAAAAGGGTAAAGCCAAGATGCGCCAGTACGGCTCCGTCGAAATCCCCCAGAGCGCGTTCATCAACGCGCTGAAAATGGGGGATGATAAGAGTTAACCGTCATTGCGGGCATAGCGAAGCAATCCACTTTTATAGACCGCCTCACCTCAAAAAACTAAAACCCGTTCTCGCAAACGGGTTCTCGTAAATCAATCCACAAATTTCTCTGTTTAACCGGCAGTGCTGTGCATGGCACTTTCAGCAACGTGCGTTGCCAAAGCGGCTACATCTGCATATTCGCCTTCGACCGCGCTAGCTGCATAGTTCTGAGCTGTAGGAAGGTAGGCCTCTGCAAGCTCCGCTGCATCTTCCTCATAGCCGGTTGCTCCGAACGCTATTAGCAATGCGCCTCTAAGGTCATCTGCTGAAAATTCAATCGCCATAATTTACTCCTTAAAAAGACTCTTCTGTTAAATAGTCATAAAGCTTCCCTTATAAGAACTCAACATAATTATGGGTAATAAAATTGCAAAAAGGCCTAAATCATCCCCTATTCCTATAAAAACTAAACAAGATCAATAATTTAGCTTTTATTAATAATTTCTGCTATAATGAATCAACGCGGAACAATAAGAAACAGCGATTTAAAGGGTGTGCTCATGACGTCTGATGATAAATTCAGAACTGACGATAAATTAAAACCCAATCAACTCTCGGATAAATTCTCCGATAAGAACGGCAGCCAGACTCCGGACAGCAAGCGTTACAGCATGTCGGTTGTCATGACCGGCATTGAGTACAACGCCGAAAATAATTACACGGCCATGGCCAATGGCGTTCTGACGCTTAAAAATCCTCAGGGACAAATTGTTTTCCAGGAAAGTTTTCTGTCCGGAGGCAACGGCAAGTATGGGGATAATAGTATGTTGCCTGGCCTGGACGATGAAGACGGCACAGTCACAGGCGAACGGCCTCGTTACAAAATTATGCCGCAGCTGATTACCAATTCAAAAAGTTTAAGCGACGCCCAGAAAATTGACGGCACCGGATTCAGCATCCGTCTTGTCAGTGATCGCAGCTACACGCAGCGCGGCCTCGCCGAAAATGAAATGGGACGAACCGGCGCACTTGCCATTCATCTGGATGGCGCTGTACGCGGGTCCATAGGATGTATTGTTTTTGAAAAAAAAGAAGGGCTTCAGCTTCGGGATATCATGAGTTCCATCCCGGTCAATTTATGGCCATCATTCCTGGGTGTTGACAAGCCGCAGATAGAGATTAAACCAATCCCTCTTTCAAGTGGCCTTGCGGCAGGCACCTATGTTCTCAAAAACGGGCAAACCTATATCGTAGCTGACATAAACTATCCTGTGGAAGGGGTTAAAAATGAATTTCTGCCCGACGTAAATAACGATGGCCAATATACATTCATGGATGGATATAAAAGCGAAAAATTTTCCGTTACACGTCATCCCGATGGCACATCAACGATCAACCGCGGATATCCATTCAATAAGAATATGTTCGGCGCCTTTGACGAGAAGGGACAATTAATACCCACCACCGGAACTGATATATTTGAATTACTGAAAAATTCCCAAAACCTGGAATCCTTCACACCGGCATCATTAATACCTGTAACGCAACAGACGGCCCCCATAGCCCCGGTATTTAAATTGCAATAACCGGAATATAAAAACTGTGGGATGCGACTAGATCACCCCATCCGCCCGGAGACGCGCTACCACCTGTTTCGCCACATTCTCCGAAATCACGTCATATTCCATCTCATACGGCCCGCGCGTCTTGAACTCACCCGTCCACACCGTGTTAAAGCCCGGCAATGAATAGAGCGTCGCCTGGTACGTGCCCTCTTCTGCCCTTAATTCACGGTAATCGGGAAATGGCGAACCGATCGGGAAACCCACACCGACGCCCACACCCGAATGATGCCGGCCGCCATAGAAGCCGGCATCGTAATACGGCCCTCCGGCATAACTCCGCGAACTCACCACGTCCTTATCCACCAGCGCAATCACGAGAATGCCGTCGGCACCGCTCTTAACGGCTTCGCGCTTGCGCTGCTTTTCGCTCCATTGTTTTGTCGGTGGGATCAGCTTGATCGCGGGAATGCCCTTGACGCCATTCGCGTAAAGCATATCGGACGCCGCGAATTCCAGCGCCTGCCGCTCACCCAGATCCGCCTGCCCCTCGACCACCAGCGAGCGGAACGTCGGCCCTCGGAAATCCGGATCGATGAAGCTGACGCCTTGCGTGCGCGTGCTCTGGCATGCGGTGAGAAGAAGGACGGAAATTAAAATGATAAAACGGCGCATAAAAACCTAACGCCTTATAAAACTAAAAGTTCAGTGCGGAGTCCGCATATATCCGCCAAGAGCATCATTGAGAAGATCGTCTATATCATCAGGGTCAATATCATACCCGCCCGGCTTCTCTTCCGTATTCGCCAGTAAGTTAAATATTTTAATGCCTGAAATGCTCATTTTATCCCTGTCTTTTTTATTGAATCTTCTACTAATTTTATAACCCTCACCCGGAATCACCAAACCCTTAGAAAAATTATCCACAGGCATAACCCGCTCGTCATTGCAAGAGAGGGCAGCGACCGAAGCAATCCAGGGCCAAAACTCCAAATGTGGGTTGCTTCGTCGGCCTTTTAAGGCCTCCTCGCAATGACGGAGGGGGTAAATGAAAATACATAAAATTTTAACTAAATAAAATATAAATACTCGCTAAGTATTCGCGCCTTTTACTTTGAATTTTAGGCATAATTAGGCGGATATTTACTTGCCTCGTCTACTCTCGTGGTCAGAGGGGCAAGATGAGTAACTACAAAAAACTAAAAACACAGTTCGGACAAACGGACACAATCGAGGGGATGATCACGGGGTTAACGAGAAAGCTGGAAACACTGGCACCGCACCCGGATCAAAAATTTCATCTTGCCCCCCTTTTTACCTCTATCTCTGAAGGCAACGTCATTACGGCTTTTTTCAACCGTAAAACGCTCTACCACCTGGCGCTGGACGCTTATAATGCCGACCTGCCGGCCCGTCTCAGCCTGACCCGCCGTATCAACGCCCTGCGCCGTATTTTAGCCGCTGGGGCCCATACCGTTCCGGCCGCGCCCGAACAACCGGCCTTCGCGTAGAAAACGCCTCCAGCCCCTTTTCAAAAGCCCAAAAAACGCCTTTAATAGAGGAAGTTATTCAACTTTCCTTACGTTCCAGGCCCCTATGAAGGAATTCAGCGTCACACTGCTGCGCGAAAAGGTCATTATCAGCGATCATGGCGCGGGCGGCGACAGGAAACCGGGCACCAAAACCATGGCCTCCAGCAACCGCATGGAGGCGGAGCTGTATGATCCGCTTCACGGCGCGCGCGAAACCTTTGTCGTGCGCTGCCAGAATATGCACATGGGAATCCGCATGTTCGCGCGCATCGTCCAGACCTATATAAAATCCGGCCCCATCATTCACCGCCCCGTGCCGTTCGACTGGGAAGAGGCCTGGAAAGGTGTCAGCAATGAATACGAGGAAAAATTCAATCCCGATTTATGGGTGTGCATCTATCATGACGGCAATATCCTGTTCAGGCAGGGCGAGCATCACCCGTTTCTCGATGCGATTGAAAAATACAACATGAAAATCGACAGCGCGTATGAAAATGCCATTCCGCTCGCCGAGTCCGCGCTGCAGAATGCCGGCAAGAATATCACCCTCGAGCAGGAAGGCAATCTCGCCCTCACCTCCCGCTTCGAAAAAGACAAGGGCCGCTGCGCCATCATCCTGCGCGGACCGATGAAAACCACGACTTTTAGTTTCTCCATCGCGGCGCAGGGCGAAAACAAACTCAACATCCCGCAGACGCTCATGGCGTGCGCTGCATTCCTTGAGGGCGTACAGCTCGCCTTCATGGTCGGCACCAATGATGAAAAAATGAAAATGGAAATGCTGGATCCGAAATCGGAAGCCGGAAAGCAGACCAAGGAAGCGCGCCGCCGCATCGCCCGCCTCAATACCGAGATCATGTCTTTCGAACGCCAGTTCCAGGTCCATTACCGCCCCGAGCGCCCCGACTTCCAGCAGGTCACCGATGAGGCCGGACGCATCGCCCGCAGGATCTTCCTGCAGACAGCCGGCTCCTGAAGTCATCCTGAAGCGGCGAAGCCGCTGAAGGATCTCTTTAAATTTAAAGATCCTTCGGCTACGCCTCAGGATGACATCATTTTATGAGATCCCCGCAAACCCGCTGCCGCAGAGGCCAGATTCCGTCACGCTCAGGCATGAGAATAAAATTTCCTTCGATGCACCGGCCGCGAATTCTTCGTGCGCGAAAAAGACACGATCCGCGAAGAACTGATGGATAGAAATCCGCTGGGGTTGTTTGATTAAACTCGTCATTGCGAGGCCTAAGGCCGAAGCAATCCACTTTTAAGATAAGATATTATTATATAAATCTTTCCAAAGAAAATTCTGCGTTTCAATTAAATCTAGCTTTCTTTTACGCGAACTTCCTTTCAGAGCTTTCTCTCTTGTAATCGCGCTTTCCATGGTTTCATGAACTTCATAAAATACCAGCATTTTGCAATTATATTTTTTGCTGAAACCATCAATTTGACCGCTTTTATGCTGACCAATTCTTTGGACAAGATCTGAAGTTACGCCTGTATAAAGCGTACCATTCCGTTCATTTGCCAAAATATAAACTACAGGATGTTTCATAGTTTAAAAGTGGATTGCTTCGCTGACGCTCGCAATGACGAATATATAACCGTATTTTAAAGTTAAACTACGCCGCCTTCGCGATATTCCGCAACACGTAATGCAAAATCCCGCCATTCTTGTAATACTCGATCTCATCCAGCGTATCGATCCGGCACAGCAGCGGCACGGTTTTCTGCGTCCTGTCCTTGTAGGTCACGATCATATCCAGCTTCTGCCGCGGTTTCAGCCCGCCCTTGATGCCGGCAATATCGAACGTCTCATCGCCCATAAGGTTAAGCGCGCCCCGCATCATCTCGCCGTGGAACTGCAGCGGCAGGACCCCCATCCCGACCAGGTTGGAGCGGTGAATACGTTCAAAGCTCTCGGCGATAACTGCGCGCACACCCAGTAACCGTGTACCCTTCGCCGCCCAGTCGCGGCTTGAGCCCGTGCCGTATTCCTTGCCGGCGAAAATCACCAGCGGCGTTCCGTCTTGCTGGTATTTCATCGCCGCATCGTAAATCGGCATCACTTCGCCGGTCGGGATATATTTTGTGATGCCGCCTTCCCTGCCCGGCACCATTTCATTCTTGATGCGGATATTGGCAAATGTTCCGCGCATCATGACTTCATGATTGCCGCGCCGCGCGCCGTAGGAATTGAAATCCACCGGCTGCACCTTGTGCCCGGTTAAGTAATGCCCTGCGGGGGAATCTTTCTTGATCGCACCGGCCGGGGAAATATGGTCGGTCGTGACGGAATCCGCCAGCACCGCCAGCGCAGAGGCGTTCTCGATATCCTCAACAATGCCCGGTTTAGCCTTCATATGCTCGAAGAAAGGCGGATTGCGCACGTAAGTGGACTCGCCTTCCCACGTATAGGTTTCGCCTTCGCCGCGGCCACCGATTTTCTGCCACTCATCCGGGCCCTTGAACACATCGGCATAGCGCGTCTTGAACATTTTCGGCGTCAGGCAGAATTCCACCATCTTGCGGATCTCTTCATTGCTCGGCCAGATATCTTTTAAGTAAACATACTTGCCGTCCTTGCTCTGACCGATCGGGTCCCTGAACATATCGACCTTGATCGAACCAGCAATCGCATAGGCCACCACCAAAGGCGGCGATGCCAGGTAATTCGACTTCACATGCGGCGAAATCCGGCCTTCAAAATTCCGGTTACCCGATAAAACTGCCGTGACATTCAGATCGCCCGTCTCGACCGCCTTTGCAATCGGGTCCGGCAGCGGCCCTGAATTGCCGATGCATGTGGTGCAGCCATAGCCAACCAGGTTAAATCCAATGGCATTGAGATCCTCCGACAGCCCGGCCTTGTCGAGATAATCCGTTACCACTTGGCTCCCCGGCGCCAGCGAGGTCTTCACCCACGGCTTGCGCGTCAGGCCTAATTTGCGCGCATTACGCGCCACCAGCCCCGCCGCCACCATGACGGACGGGTTGGATGTATTCGTGCAGCTCGTGATCGCGGCAATGACAACATGACCATTATCAAGATCATATCCGCCGCCCTCTACGGCAACCGGTTTTGAATTCGGCTCGACGGATGTAAACGAACTCACCGCGTTCGAAAGCAAAATCTTGTCCTGCGGACGCTTCGGCCCCGCCAGCGAGGATTCCACCGTCCCCATGTCCAGCGACAAACTATCCGTGAAAACAGGATCCGGCGAACTTGCATCACGCCACATGCCCTGCGCCTTCGCGTAGGCCTCGACCAGTTTCGCGCGGTGCGGATCGCGGCCCGTAAAATTCATATACCGGATGGTCTCGGCGTCAATCGGGAAAAATCCGCACGTCGCACCATATTCCGGCGCCATATTGGCAATCGTCGCGCGGTCAGCCAGCGACATATGATCCAGCCCGGGCCCGTAAAACTCGACAAATTTATTCACTACGCCTTTCTTGCGCAGCATCTCCGTAACCGTGAGCACGAGATCCGTTGCTGTCGTGCCTTCTTTCATTTTCCCCGTCAGCTTGAACCCGATCACTTCCGGGATCAGCATGGAAATCGGCTGGCCGAGCATCGCGGCCTCGGCCTCGATCCCGCCAACGCCCCAGCCCAGCACCGCGAGGCCATTAATCATCGTGGTATGGGAGTCGGTTCCCACCAGCGTATCCGGGTATGCAACCATTCGGCCCCCGGGATTATTAGAGTTCTTCTCATCTTCGGCCGACCAGACGCACTGCGCCAGGTATTCCAGATTCACCTGGTGGCAGATCCCCGTCCCCGGCGGCACAACGCGAAAATTGCGGAAAGCCTTCTGACCCCAGCGTAGGAATGCATAGCGCTCATAATTGCGCTCAAACTCGATCTCGACATTTTTCGCAAACGCGCCGTCGGAGCCGAACGCCTCAACCATCACGGAATGGTCGATAACGAGATCCACCGGCACCAGAGGGTTGATCTTTTGCGCATCGCCGCCCAGGGCCGCCATCGCCTCGCGCATCGCCGCCAGATCCACCACGGCGGGAACGCCGGTGAAATCCTGCATCAGCACCCGCGCCGGACGGAACGCGATTTCAATGTCCGATTTCCGTGTCTCCAACCAATCGTGAAGCGCGCGTATATCATCCGTCTTGACGCTGCGCCCGTCCTCGAACCGCAGCAGGTTTTCCAGAAGAACCTTGAGCGAATAGGGCAGAAGCGATATATCACCAATCTGCTTTGCCGCTTCCGCGAGGCTGAAATAATCGTATTCGTTGCCATCGACTTTAAGCGTGCGGCGGGTTTTAAGGCTATCCTGTCCGGTAAGGGTCATGGTCGTAAAATCCTTTGAAATATATATGGGGCGCGCGGGCGGGAAGGAAAACAGGCGCCATGAACTGACGCCCGATTCTACACTAAGGAGGAGGGGTTAAAAAGGGGTTAATGGTTTTTGTCAGCCCTGATTCGGGCTATAACCTATAAAACTAAGCCGGGAATATCAGGTTTAAACTCATCGTGTTCTTGCCACTCCTCATCCCGGACTATTTTTTCAAATTCTTCATCAAAGAGCGAAAGGTAGCGCGTGTACTGCCACGCTAAAGCATCAAACCCGTTTTCAATGGCGTTGATGCGTCCCTGCTTTATGCGCTCTACAAATTCTGGCGTCTTCTTAAATTCGTCGCGCTGGCTTTCAATCTCAAACAGAAGGTATTCCGCTTCTGCCGCAGAAAATCCACCAAGTGCAAGCCGGGGACGCAAAATCAATTCGTTTTTGTTCAGCAGCCTTTCGGAATAATCTTCCATATTTTCAAAGAGGTTTTCAACTGGATCTGAATTTTCAAGTCTTTGTTTTTTTTCTGCTGTAATGCAGCCTCACGGGAGATAAAATTAAAAATCGCGGTAGTAATGTGTTTGTAAAATTCTTCTTCTGTCTTCTCGTCCAGACCCTCCGTAATCGACCCATCTTCATTGAACTCAAATACTCCTCCAAAAAACATCTCATTAATCATCTGTCTGGCAGGATCATCTTTGGGATCATATCGCAGCGATATTTCATTGAATCTCTGCTCACACAACTGAATAGTATCTTTATCGCCAAGCTCATGGGCTTTTTTCCGTGCAGTTTCGGCGCGAAAATATCCATCTTCCACCTCGCCCCGCTTTTCCTGAATAACCGACATCAGCATTTCCGCATAAATTACATCATAAGGGTTTTCGCTGGGCTCATAAGAACTGGATTCGGGCAGTAACAGGCGAATGGTACGCATAGCCATTTCGGAGCGACCGCCTCTTTCATGCATCGCCGCCATTTCAACATATGTTTTGAAATTCTCAGAAACGGGCCATGCATCCATATCTAGAGAAAACAGACTATCTGACATTGTGATAATTACTCCTTATACCAACAGACCTAGATAGTGTAGTCACGAGATAGGGATTGGTGTAGAATCATGTCAGGCAAAGGAGGCCGGACATGAAAGCATCGCACCGCAGACACGATATATCCGATAGAACATGGAAATTACTGGAACCGCATTT
>JBQTJN010000060.1:0-4135 GCA_052387095.1 Alphaproteobacteria bacterium | reverse complement strand
GCAAAATACCGTCGCGCGGTCTTTGATGAGGGCGTGGACAAGGCGCTCCGGGATGTTTGTCTGGAGATAGAAAAGCGTTATCAGGTGAAGTTTCTGGAAATAGGGACGGACAAAGATCACGTGCATTTTCTGGTGCAGTCCGTTCCGACCTACGCCGTCACGAAGCTTGTGACGCTGATCAAAAGCATCACAGCGCGGGAAGTATTCCGATTATGCCCGCATGTTAAGAAGCAGCTTTGGGGCGGGGAATTTTGGACCGATGGCTACTTCGCCAGTACCGTGGGTCAGCATGGCGATGAGAACATGATCAAAAACTATGTGAAAAAGCAGGGACAACCATACGAGAAGTTATACGAGGACAGGCAACTCGCGCTCTTCTGATACCTCGCCCCTTGGGGCGGGGTTGTTCATTCGAGACGCTTGCCGGCTTCCTGCATCAGATCGTAAAGGAGGCCCTTTAACTCGCCCGTTTGCGCGTCTTTATATATAACAGGCATCCAGATCGGGTAACCGCAGCGGATGGTGCCGCTTTTCATGACGCGGTCGAAAGTCGAGGCGTTTTCGGCGGCGAAGGCGGGAAGAATAAATGCAAAAGACAAAATAATAGCAAGAACTATGCTGCGCATGGCAATAAACCTCTTTATTGTTCCGATATGTTGCGAGTAAAGCGCTTTTTCATCCAGAAAGCAAACCCGTTTACGGGCAGGCAAACAGCCAGGAAAAACACCCCGAGCGCCGTGTATATTTCGACCGGCTTATATATCTGGGCGTTGATGCGCTGGGCGACGCGAAAGATTTCCTCGACGGAAATAAGGCTGGTAAAAAGAGTGGCGTGCAGCATGCCGACCTGCAGCAGTAAAAGCCCGGGGAGGACTTCGCGTAAAATGAGCGGGAGCTGGATGTTGAAAATAACCTGGCGCTTTGTCAGGCCTGTCACTTTGGCAGCGGTCAGGTATTGCTGGGGGAAATTCTCGACGGCATTGCGCACGAGATCGGCGACACCAAAAATATTTAAAATGGTAAGTGTTAGGGCGGCGGTATAAAAAGGATCAATAACAACGCCCGCCATCGCTTGCGCCGGGTAATGCAGCCATAACAGGAACACAAGAATAGGAATGCCGGAGAGGATAAAGGCGATCAGGCGCGAGGGAATGCCGATCCAGATTTTCGAGCGGGTCCCGGCGAGGCCGACCGCGGCGCCGAGAATAATACCCACCCCCCAGATCACAGCGCATAATTTGAGCGTCACGGCCAGCCCTTGCAAAAAAGCGGCATGGTAATTGATCAAAATATCGAAAACAGACATAGTATATCTATAACAAAAGGACCGGACGCGCGCTATGGACAAAAAATACAACGGATCGGGCAAAAAGCCTGAAAAGGAGCAGAAAATTCTGCAGTTCCCCGCGCCGGGGAAACGCGGTTCTGCACCGGCGAAGGCCGCGCCGATGTTCAATTTCAGCAAGATCCCGCCTTTCACAAGATACTTGATAGCGGTTTTGCTGCTGGTGCATGCCGGCTTGCTGCTGCTCGATGAGAATACGCGCTATCAGGTTTTTTACACGTTCGGTTTTGTACCGGCCTATTTTAGCGGCGCGGCGAGCGGCTTTTCAGATTTCGGATATCTCGGCCCGGTCACACACATGTTCATTCACGCGGGCTGGATGCATATCGCGTTCAACAGCCTCATGGCCCTGACGTTCGGGATTTTGTTCGAGCGCGAATTCGGCGCGCGGCGCACGGCTATTTTCTGGTTTGCCTGCGGCCTCGCCGGGGCGCTGGTTTATTTTTTGCTCAATCCCGCGCTGGCCTCGCCGATGATCGGCGCCTCGGGCAGCATCAGCGGGTTATTCGCCGCGGCGATTTTATCCATGCACACGCAGAAGCAGCGCATGGGTGCTCCGGCCGGACGCGGCCCATGGCCTTTGCTGGTTTTCTGGCTGGCTTTCATGATTTTTACAGGGATGATTAGCGGCAATGACACGGCGTGGCAGGCGCATGCGGGCGGGTTTGTCTGCGGCGCAGGGTTGTATTACGGGTTTCTTAAAAAGCGCGGGCGGCTTTAGACGCACGCGGTGTCGCTTCGACCAGCGTATCCTGCATCAGATTTGAAATATTGACCGTATTTCCGGTGCGCGCGTAAGGATGATCCCAGATAATCGTATTAAATCCACCATGCGGTTGCGCGATGGCGTACCAGCGGTCATAGATGTGCCCGGTTTCATGGCAGACCCAGGTTTTTTCCGGCGGCGCTTCCGCGGCCTTGTCCTGCCAGCCCATGACGAATTCATGGATGCGCTTTGTGTTATCTTCGAGCTCGGCGCGCAGGCGATAGGTGCGCGCGTCCGTTGCGCCCGCATCTTCCGCCTGTTTAAGATAATGGCGCGCATCACCCCAGAATTTCTGATCCATATTGATGCGGGCCAGCATGATGTGGGATTCCACATGCACAGGATTGAGCGCGGCAAGGCGTTCATGCCAGTGCAGGCGTGCCAGCGTGTCGGTGGGTTTTCCCGGAGGTTGCAGTGCGTCCCATAATTTTGCGAGATCCGGATGGGGCTGCGCGCTCCAGGCTTCTTCTCCAACTTTAATGGCGGCACGCTGCTTGCCGTCCTGGATATAAAGTTTTGCCAGCTGCCCGGCAGCGGGAGCAAAGGATGGATTGTAGCGGAAGGCTTTCTTTAATTTTGCATAGGCGCGTTTGCGCCCGCCGGATTGCAGATCTGCTTCCGCCTGCAGCAGCAGCATGGCAACGCGGTCGCTGAGCGCTTTTTCGGGTGGAATCGCCCCTGCTTTTTCAGCGCGGTAGAGCGTGAGCAGGGCGGCATCCCAGGCGCGCGCCTTGATTTCCAGCTCGTAAACGGTTTTCAAAATCCAGCCCCGCTTTGGATGCCGGTGCGCCGCATCGCGCGCCAGTTCCAGTGCTTTGACTTCATCGCCGCGCTCAAGCGAGGATTGCAGCAGCCCGCGCAGGCCAAGAAAACCAGTGTCCTCATGAGCGAGCAGTGCCTCGAAATTCTGCTGCGCTTCAATCTCGTCGCCGCGCAGGCGGGCGGACTGGGCTTTCAGAAGCAAGGGCAGGCTGTTGCCCGGGGGGAGAAATTTTTCGGCGCGGCGCGCCTGCCAGGATGCGTCTTTTGCATCGCCCGCGGCGATAGAGGTAAGACCGAGCGTGAGCGCCTGCAAACCTTTTTCATGGCGGCGGAGGTAATTGTAACGCCGGATTTCTTTGGGAGCGCGCACGAAGAAGCGCACAATCTCATAAATGAAAATAATCGCGACGAGGATAACCAAAAGGCCGAACAGGAAGGCGCGTACATCTATTTCGGATGTGTAGAGATCCGGCGATGACGGCGCGCCGCCATAGAGAAATTCCACATCCACATGGCCCTGCAGTCCTGCGATCCAGACGGCCGCTGCGGCGATGACGGCCAGTTTTATAATGAACCAGAAAAGCCGGACCATCTTTCCCCGTCAGTTCTTTTTATAGATGTTGATGCCGGTATCTTCATTCTGGATCAATGTGCCCGGAATTAAAGGACCTCCGCCGGCGGTGATGCTGCCGGCCGCCTTCGCATTGATGGCGTGCGAGAGACTGAGTTTCAATTTCTGTGCCATCAGCGTCGCTTCGGCCTGATTGATCCATGGTGCGGCCGCCCCGCCGGCAGGACCCTGCAGTTTTTTCATTTCGATGATGGCGGCCTCGATATTGCCGGTATTGAGGAAATCTTCCGTTTTTGCGAGCGTGGCCTGCGTGGGTGTTCCGGTAACAAGTTCGCCATTCTTTTCAACCTTGAAAACTTCGTTGAGGCGGGCCTTGGCCTTGTCTTTAACCGAAACGTCCTCACCTTTAAGCGAGGCAACAACGACATCGCCGGTAATCGCCTTGAATTCATTGCCAAGACCGTGCGGGGTTAAAATACCTTGCTCGGCGTAAGGCGCGAGTTTCAGTATAGATTCTTTCAGGGCCGGATCATTTTCGCCGCTCAGTTTTACGAGCAGTCCCAGATCATCGGCGAAAGGTTTGTTGTCACGTCCCAAAGAAGAGCGGAACTGTGTCATGCCAAGCAGGAACGCAGCCGCTTTCAGATCCGACGGCGGTACGCCCTCGAAGGTTGCGCCGATGGCCGGGTCT
>JBQTJN010000059.1:0-26351 GCA_052387095.1 Alphaproteobacteria bacterium | reverse complement strand
GCGGATCCCATCATCGTGCACCCCGATGTGCGGCGGATGCTGCTGATCGGTAAGGCATTCACCGAAGGCGCGCGGGCGCTCGCCTACTGGGCTGCTTATACTCTTGACGTGTCGCGCAAGGCGCATGATACGGATGAGCGGGAAAAGGCCGATGACCTTGTCGCGCTGCTGACGCCGATTTTAAAAGCCTATCTGACAGACATGGGCAGCGTGGTATCGAATTTGACCGTGCAGATCTATGGCGGACATGGCTATATCCGCGAGCATGGCGTCGAGCAATATGTGCGGGATGCGCGCATTGCCGAAATTTACGAAGGCACGAACGGTATTCAGGCGCTTGATCTGGTCGGGCGTAAGATGGGTCAGGGCTACGGCCGCCTGCTGCGGCGCTTCTTCCACCCGGTCCAGCAATTCATTCAGGACAACCAGGGGGACGAAAAAATGCAGGAATTTATTTTTCCACTGGTCAAAGCCGTCTCGAAACTGCAGCAGAGCACCGCGCTGATCGCGCAAAAAGGCCTGAAAGACCCGAACGAGGCGGGGGCGGCGAGTTCCGATTATCTGCGGCAGTTCGCACTGGTGGCGCTAGCCTATATGTGGTGCCGTATTGTAAAAGTTGCGCAGAAAAAGCTGGCCGATGGCGGCGGGGATAAGGTGTTTTACGAGTCGAAACTCAAAACGGCGCGGTTTTTCTTCGCCCGCATGCTGCCCGAAGCCGACAGTCGCGCCCGCATGGTCAGTGCCGGTGGTGAAAGTTTGATGGCGATGGGCGAGAGTGAGTTTTAGATTTTCTTTGAAAATATTCTAGTTTTCTTTATGTTAGCTCTTAACTGCGTTTTTAGGAGTTACTATGGCTTTCAATTTTTTTAGATCATTTTTTACGAAGAGCAGGGATTCCTTTACTCCCATTTCTTCCGAAATTGAATCTCTATCACATAATACAACCTTGTTAATTAAAACAGCCGACAGGGGTTATGGCTTTGCGGCGCTAGTTGCGCCGGATGTAATTTTATCAGCAACCCATAATTTTTATTTTTCGAACCCTGAGGATGCCATCGCTATCAGGCCGCATGGCAAAGAAATTTCTAAGATAAAAAATCATTTTTACAGCGCAACGTCCGATATTTGTTTTCTTCAATTAGAAAAGCCAATGCAAGCTCCTTTCGGCAACATTAACACTTCGCCTAAAGCGGAAATCAATATGCCTGTTCTTTACTCCTATCTTTGGAAACGAGGCGAGAATGAGAGAAAAAGAAAATCATATATTCAAAATCGAAAATTCGATAAACTGACAGGTGCTGGATATGTGATTTTTCCTGAAATTGCAGTAAGTTCTTACGACGGAAAAAGGTTTTTAGGAAAACGACTTTCTATCGCATTTGATTTAATCGCAGAAAAGGGAAATTCAGGAGCTCCTATCTTTGGAGCCGATGGTAATATATTAACAATCATTACAGGCAGTAATGAATCGACTGTCAGCGGACCAATTCCAAAAGAATTAGCGAAAGCCTGGCGAGAGTTTAAAGATAAAGACTTTGAATAAAGATCAGCGCTTCTCAAGCTCTTTAATCCGCGATTCATAGCGCATGCGCTGGTCGGAGAGTTCCTGGTCGGCCTGGACCAGTTTATTTTCAAGATCGGCCAATTTCGCCATCTGTTGTTCGTTCGTCACGCGCGGATCGAACAGCATGCCCTCAAGATCTTTCTTCTCGACATCGCACTGGGCACGCTCCTGCTGGATCTTCTGGCCCAGGCGCTTGATCTCGCGCTCGGCCTCGGTGTAGCGCAATGTTGCGCGCTCGAGATCCCAGTTTTCAGACGAGATTGAAACACGTTCATCGGTGCTGGCGCGGACATTGGTTTTCAGGTCGCGGTCCAGCATGTCGTTTTCGCTTTTCAGTCTTTGCACCGTCTGTTCCAGTTCGGAGATTTTCATCGACATTTCCGGGTCGGGACGGTAGACGACTTTTTCTTCCACGACGCGCTCTGTCCGCACTTCCGGCGGACGTTCGTAAAAGGCTTCTTTCTGCATCAGGCGCTCGGGTATCACCACCGGTTCCGGTTTTTCCGTAGGCGCCGGGCCTTCGCCGCCGCGCTGGAATTCGCTTTCCAGCATGGTGAAGTCGGCTTCCATTTTTTCACTGGTGCGCGTGATTTTCATCTCCGGCGATTTGTAATTCTCAACGACCGGCGGGGCGCGGGGAATCGGCGGGGCCACCGGCGCGGCTTCCTTCACAGGCGGCAAGACAGGCTGCGGGGCGGGTGTTGCAATTATTTTTTCCGGCGCGGGCGGCTTGACAGAAGGCGGGGGTGCCGTAGGTGTTTCCGGCGTGTCGTTCCATTTTATAGTCTCACTGGATTTAGCGGCTTCAGCAGGTTTTTGTGCGACGGGCGGTTTCACGAGATCTTCCGGAGATGACTTCGCCGGCGAGGATGCTGACGCTGCCATTGGCGACGGCGGCGTTTCGGTTCTCACTTTTTTCTCTGTGAGGGTTTTTTCAGGTGCGGGCGGCGCCTTAACAGAAGCAGCGTGATTGGCAAAAGGATCTTCGCTCATGCGGGCTGTCATGCGCTCCTCCGTGGAGGCTGTGGCGGCGGGCGGCGCGGAAGCTTGTTTCGGCGGCTCCATGCGCGAAGCGACAGGTGTCGGCGCAGCGCCTACACATTGGTCCAGATTGTGCGTCGCCTCTGTGAAGCCGCCGAGCTCAAAACGGAACACATTGCCCTCGATTTTCAGATCGAAGGCCTGTGCTTTTTTCAAAGCGTTGTAAAAATCGCGGTGGCCGCCGAGTGCAATTTTCAATTGGTCCGCCTTGCCGGCCAGCGCCTTGAAATTCGCCGCGCTGCCGCTCGCCGGCGTCAATGTCACATCATAGGAGCGGCCCGCTTCGAACACGTCCTGGCGGAAATTCACGGCCAGCAACTCAAGACCGTTTGCCGAACTTGCAAACTGCAGGACGAAGCCGTTGTTGTATTCGTTGCGTACGGTGCAAAAACGCGCAGGCGAGCCCGGTGTCTGCATGGTCTCAGAGATCCACGTCTTGACCGGGCTAAAACTATATTGCGGTGCGCCCTGAGCCATCACAGGCGTGGCAGCACATAGGAGAACAAGAGTCAGGAGAGAGGACTTAAGAGTACGCGGTGTCATGAAGATATTTCCGTTGGTTTTGGGCCGAAATCCTTTAGCCTGCCTCACTTTAGCACTGGTTTTTGAGAGGCACAATCCCTATACTCTACAGTTATGAATCTTGCAGAATCCGCTTCGAAAATCAGGGACCGTCTTGCTGCGGCGGGTCATATCAAAAACCGGGTCAAATTTGATTTCGGTGATGACGGAATCATCTTTGTCGATAATACAGGAACCGCCCCGGTTGTCAGCCATGACGACGCGGAAGCCGAGGTGACGCTGGCCTGTTCGCTGGCCACGTTCGCGGGGTTTTTAGATGGCAGCCAGAACCCCAATGTCGCCTTTATGATGGGCAAGCTAAAGGTCAAAGGCTCGATGGGCCTTGCTATGAAATTAAACGGAATTCTGGAAGATTAATCCCGTCATTGCGAGCGCCGCGAACCAACGCCAAAGGCGTTGTTCGCTCTTTTTAAAAAGCAAACAAACCTGCGGTTTGTTTTGCAATGAGCGAAGCAATCTAGGGGCCGCTCTAATAACTCTGGATTGCCGCGTCGGGCTTCGCCCTCCTCGCAATGACGGTTAAAATTTGGATCTGATATCCTGCGCGATGTAATCCGCCGTATCCTCGCTGCGGTAGACGGAGAGGAATTCACCTGAAAGCCCCATCAGGTAGGTGAAGGTGGAATGATCGAGACTGTAATCGCCTTCCGCCGCGCCCTCAACTTTTTTGGCAAAAACGCGGTAATTCTGTTTTGCCGCTTCGATCTGCGTTGGGGTGCCGGTGAGGCCAACCAGTTTCGGATGGAATTTCGTCACGTATTCCTTCATGACCGGCGGCGTATCGCGCCCGGGGTCAGTGCTGATGAAAACGGGCTGGATCTTATCGGCGTCCGCGCCGAGCATATCCATGACTTTGGCCATTCTGCCAAGTTCGGTCGGGCAGATGAAGGGGCAATAGGTGAAGCCGAAGAAAACCAGTTTATATTGGCCGGGATATGATTTTTCGGTGACGGTTTTCCCGTCCTGGTCGATGAGGGTAAACGGCCCGCCGACCTGGACGCCGGCGACAGATGTACCCGCCTGCGGTTCTTTTTGAATCACCGTTGCGGTTTGCGAATGCACCTGGACGTAACCAATGCCGGCTCCGACGAGGAGCGCGAACGTGGACAGAATGAGCATGCGGAGAAGGCGTTGGCGGAGGTGAGGGTTCATAACAGGGAAACTACAATGCCAGGGACCTCACTTCAAGAGTATTTACTTTTTTCATACGCAGCGATTCCAGATCTAGCTCATAACATCTTACAAACAGATCCGGATTTCCCGGGACGCGCTCTTCACAATCCAAATAGAACCCCGCCTTTTCAGCCGCACGCCACGAAGAAATATTATCCGATGATATGAAGCAGCGGGCTTTTTTGCATACTGTTTCCTGAAGCGCGAATGAAATCCGCGCCTGATAAAGCAGTTCTGACAGTTTTTTTCCACGCAAATTTTCATGGAGTTCGGAATTGCGGTGATTTGCGTTTATATGGCCTGCCTGAAACTCTGCATAAAAAACACCTTTCGCATCGTACTTATAGATTATATCTGCAGCGCCGGATACGATGCCGCTCTTTTTTTCGATCAGGATGAAGGCGGCGCTTTTTTTCATTAGGATGGTTTCCTCAAAGCGGCATGACCAATAAGCAGGGCCTTCTTGGCTAATGGCCTTATCAAAAGCTAGAAATTCTTTAAGCTCATTTTCATCAGCAGGATTCACATCGAGCAGTCGCAAGCTTTGCGCTTCAGCAAATATCTCGAAATCATCCGGGCCAACCCGGTAAACCAAGAATTCTTCATTTTCTGCATATGGCATCTTAAGAAGAAGATACCTTATAATTTTACATATTTCAAGTTCTTGACATTTCTTAAGGGTATGCGAGGGTGAGGCCTTAATAAATCAAAGCCTTAGGGTGCCTTTTCCCAGTGTCATTCTGAGCGAAGCGAAGAATCTCAAGATCCGTCAATCGCTTCGCTCTTTCAGGATGACAATATAGGGGAAACGCTGAGATCATACCCATCGAACCTGGCCGGTTAGGACCGCCGCAGGAAAGGAAACGAAGATGCCGCATATTATTGCCGAACATTCGCACGAACTGGACCACCTGGCGCCGTGCATTCTTTCCGCGCTGCATGAATCCCTAAGCGCCGAGGAAAGCGTTGATATTGCCCGCCTCAAAACCCGCGCGATTTCTCTGCATGATTATGTTGTCGGCGCAGAGGGCAAAAAAGAAATGGTGCATGTGACGCTTAAGGTCATGCCCCGCCCTGCGGACGTCAAAAAACGCATGGCGGAAAATCTGCAAAAGGCTGTGATGAAGCTGGCCACTGGCGCCGCCGTGACGGTCGAAGTTGTCGAGCTCGACCCCGATTCATATTGTTCATAAGGAAACATCACCATGACACCTAAAGACCAGCCTGCTTCGGGATGCGGCTCTTCATCTCCTGATGGTTTGAAAAAAAACGCCTGCCCCTCGACAAAAGACGTCACACGCGGGCCGTTGCGGGCATCGAAGAAAATTTATGTCCCGGGCGTCATTCACCCGGAGCTACGCGTACCGATGCGCGAGATCGCGCTTGAGGATCCGAAGCAAAAATCCATCACCGTGTATGACCCGTCGGGGCCGTTCACGGATGATGCAGAGCTCGATATCATGCGCGGCATTCCGAAAACGC
Source organism: Alphaproteobacteria bacterium (assembly GCA_052387095.1). Lineage (GTDB taxonomy): Bacteria > Pseudomonadota > Alphaproteobacteria > Micavibrionales > Micavibrionaceae > JBQTJN01. The sequence continues at coordinate 20,509 of JBQTJN010000059.1, read as the reverse complement.
GCACCGAGTGGATCGTCGCGCGCGGCGATGTGGAATATGTGGAAGGTCGCAAAGTCCAGGCGGTGGATAACGGTTTGAAAAACGGGGCGCAGCACCAGCCCTTCCCCGCTTCACCCGAACGCGTCCTGCGCGCGAAAGCCGGGGCGAATGTCACGCAGATGCATTATGCACGCAAGGGCATCATCACGCCGGAGATGGAATATATCGCGATCCGCGAAAACCAGCGCCGCGAGGCCGCGCATGAAAGCGCGAAACACGGGACGCATTTCGGCGCCAACCTGCCCGATTTCATCACGCCGGGATTTGTGCGCAAGGAAGTCGCCGAAGGGCGCGCGATCATTCCCGCCAATATCAACCACACGGAACTGGAGCCGATGATTATCGGCCGCAATTTCCTCGTGAAGATTAACGCCAATATTGGCAATTCCGCCGTGACATCCTCCATCGGCGAGGAGGTCGACAAGATGGTGTGGGCGATCCGCTGGGGCGCCGATACGGTGATGGATCTCTCAACAGGCAAAAATATTCACGATACGCGCGAATGGATCATCAGGAATTCCCCTGTGCCGATAGGAACCGTGCCGATCTACCAAGCGCTGGAGAAAGTCGGCGGCATTGCCGAGGATTTAAGCTGGGACGTGTTCCGCGATACGCTCATCGAACAGGCTGAGCAGGGCGTCGATTATTTCACCATCCATGCCGGCGTGCGCCTGCCTTATATCCGCTACACGGCCGAGCGCGTGACGGGAATTGTTTCGCGCGGCGGCTCGATCATGGCGAAATGGTGCATGAGCCATCACCGCGAAAGTTTTCTCTACACGAAATTCGACGAGATCTGCGGGATCATGAAGGCGTATGACGTGTCGTTCTCACTCGGGGATGGATTGCGGCCGGGATCAATCGCGGATGCCAATGACCGCGCGCAATTCGCGGAGCTGGAAACGCTCGGTGAATTGACGAAGCGCGCCTGGGCGCAGGATTGCCAGGTGATGATCGAGGGGCCGGGCCACGTGCCGATGCATCTGATCAAGATCAACATGGAGAAGCAGCTGAAGGAATGTCACGAGGCGCCGTTTTATACGCTCGGGCCGCTGACGACCGACATCGCGCCGGGTTACGATCATATCACGTCGGGAATCGGCGCGGCGATGATCGGCTGGTTCGGCACGGCGATGCTGTGTTACGTGACGCCGAAGGAGCATCTGGGTTTGCCCAACCGCGACGACGTGAAGGTGGGCGTCATCACTTACAAGATCGCGGCGCACGCGGCGGATCTTGCCAAAGGTCATCCGGGATCGCAGCTGCGCGACGATGCCTTAAGCCGCGCGCGGTTTGACTTTCGCTGGAACGACCAGTTTAATCTCTCGCTCGATCCCGATACGGCGCGGGAATATCACGACGAGACCCTGCCCGCCGACGGCGCCAAGGTCGCGCATTTCTGCTCGATGTGCGGGCCTAAATTTTGTTCAATGAAGATTACGCAGGATGTCAGGGATTTTGTGGCGCGCACCGAAGCGGAGGCGGAGCAGAAAACGAAAGAGTTGAATAAGAAGAAAAACGCGGCTTAAGCATATCTTACTGCTTGAATGGGTTTCCCGGCCCCCGATTTGGAACATACGCCTCGCGTGCAATCAGTTTGGCACTTCCGTCTGGCCGTAGTATAAGGGTTAGATCTGAGCCTGAAGGATCGTCAAAATCGATTTTTTTACTTCCTGTTGTGGCGCCAGGAACCGGCGATTTTTCATCATATTCATCAAATACCATTGTGGGCGACAAGGTTAAATTCACTTTTTTATTAAAGGTGTCTACCAGTATTAAAGAATAATTGCCATCTTCCAGCGCTTTCAGCGAAGCTTTTTTGACTTCGAAGGACGTGGCTATGTAATCGCCTCTCGTAGCAATCCACACATCATTCCTCATAGTGGCCGGATCATACATCCCGGATTCTACTCTTTTCCCGTCATGGGTAAAGGCGCTTACCGGCGAATCACCCGCTATGACATTTATACCGGCATCGGGCCGCCAGTAATATCCGACAAACTCGTACCGGTCGCCGAGATAATCTTCTTGGTGCATGTGAGGTTCCCTCAGCGAACTGACGCCATCAGAGAATCTTTTTGTATATATTTCGCTCGATCCGTTTTTATGAGTCCATTTTTCATCTTTTCCCCTGATGGCAAAGTGAAAACTGGGCGAGGTATATTCATGATCTTTGGATTCTATAAAGGCTGCGACGAGCGTATAACCCGGTTTTTGCAGGGAGGATGCGCCATCCTTATATTCCTGAGGGTCAACGGATTCGAATCCATCGGCAACGGTTGCTTTATGCAATTCATCCGCTGTGAATATCTGCATCGGTTTTCCGGCCAGAGCGCCCGGAATTGCCTGGGTCAGATATTGTTTTCCGTCACGCCATTTAGTAAAACCGCTGCCCAGACTGCCGGATGCATAGCCGTAGCAGTTAAAATAATCTTTGGCGTCGTTATAAAAATCGACCGGATTGGAATATTTTGACCGGATCTCCGGCAGGGTTTTATAAAATTCGTCAATTTCGTCCTGGGTAGGATTTTTTAATTCTTTGAATTCATGTTTGTAAATTTCCGGAACCGGCGGAACCTCAGGCTCCTCCTTTTTCTCATCGCAGGCGACAAGACCGCACGTGACCGTGCAGGCTAATTCCCTGAAGAATGAATGTTCAGACACGAATACCCCTATTTACACCTCCAGAGTCTAACAAATGTTGATTTAGATTTTCTTAACTTTTCTACTTTCTTGACTTCCGCACTATATAGGAATATAATCATAACAACGCTTTCCGGCACAGAGATATTCCTCTGCCCAAAAGCGTTTTGCTTTTTTAAAGGAGATAACATGAAAACAAAAAAGCGTCGAACAAAATGAAGGATTCGCCGATTATCCAGGCCGGTCAAACCCTTGCAGGCGCCTCAACCGCCGCCAAACAACGGCAGCGGTTTCCCCGAAGGCAGGAATTACAGCTTGCAACGATTATTCTGACTCTGTATATTGCCATAATAATAAAGGATGTGCCTTAATGATCAAAATCGAACAATCAAAGCTTCACACCATAGAAAATCCCGCCACCGAAGCGGGACGGCGGATGAATGAATTTATCGCTATGGCGGTGGCTGAACGATTCAGTATCAAGCTTGGATATTTTTGCGCCAACGAAAAAACGGGCGGCGGATTTGCAGTTCATAAAATGCCCGGGGACGTGTTCGATTTCGAGACCACCACTGCCGAGGAGGCGATCAATGAAATGGCTTACCGCCAAGCCGTGACGAGAGAGATTATTCTCAACGGTAGAGAATATGAAGCCAATGTCAGAATATTCGGGGAGATGGGGTATAAATTTGGAGGAGCCCGATATGTTCCAAATCCCCCCGCAGGCTTGCCGAACGTACCGGACCTATCCCCGGCGCCGGACCTTGTTTGACAAAAAACCGCCGCCGGAGTTTCCCCCGCGCGGCGGCATTATATTGGAAATTAAATCCTAGTTGAATTGTCTCTGCATGGCGTCGCCGGTATTTTCGACGTCCTTGCCGGCGCCGTGCCATGTGTTTTCACAGGCGCTTAAAGCAAATGTGCCGAGAAGAAGCGCGAGAACGAGTGTGTATTTCTTATTCATATCCAAATTCCTTTATTATGTTTTGCAATGGTTGTCAGCGGCAAACCCGCCTTTATGACAGGATCAACGCTTCCCATCATTATCCGGTTCCATGGACGGGGCAAGGGCCGGGCAAGTCCGGGCCCAGACTGTTCACAACTTTAGAGAACGCCCAGCATTTCCGCGACCAGGGGGTGGCGGACGATGTCCTTCTGCCCGAGACGCACAACGGCGATATTAGGCAGCGCGTCGAACTTGCCCGCGATATCGGAAAGACCCGAAAGCCCGGCGAGCAGGTCGGACTGATCCGGGTCGCCTGTCACCACCATCGTCGAATGCCATCCCAGGCGAGAGAGCAGCATTTTCAATTGGGCATAGGTGCAGTTCTGCGCTTCGTCAATCACCACGAAAGAGTTGTTGAGTGTGCGGCCGCGCATAAAACCGACGGGGGCGATCTCGATAACGCCCTCCTCGATATAGCTGCGCACGCGCTTGCCCCCCAGGCGATCGCCAAGTGCGTCATAAAGCGGGCGTAAGTATGGTGCCATTTTCTCATGCATGTCGCCCGGGAGGTAGCCGAGCGATTCACCGGCCTCCATCGCGGGCCTAGAGAGAATGATGCGCTCCACGCGACCGGCCTGCAATGCTTCGACAGCCTGTGAAATCGCGATATAGGTTTTGCCCGAACCGGCGGGACCGATCGCCAGCGTCAAATCATGCGACTGGATGGCATTCATGAGAATGCCCTGCCCCTCGGATCTCGGCCTTATCTTTTTTATGAAACTCTGGTCGCGGCGGTTGTCAATTTCGTCGTTCAGGGGATGCCAGTTCTGTTTTTCATCAAAGGAGGGGCGGATTACATTGTTATTCGCGGAGTCCTGGGACCTGCGATTACGACGTGACTTTTTGGCCATGAAAGATTTCCTTCCGCGGATACGGGTTTGAGGGAGAGAGGGTTTAGGAAAAAAGCAGGGGGGCAGGAGCCATGAGAGGGTTCAGCGGGCCGAAACAGCGCCAGGTTATCGTTCAGGAAAGCTCTTTCAGTTAGGAAAAATTCCTGACCTCTTTACCTTTTCCTTCGAGCCCATCTTACCCTAAAAAGCGACTCATGGCTATGTATTTGTAAAACCGCATTCCTTTCAGCGAAGAATTTTGCAGACAGGATCAAAAAGCGTTATTCTAAAAAGATGAGGCCCCTGCTTGTGAAAGCTGTTTTATGGACGGCACTTGCCGTGTTTGCGCTGGCGGGTGCCGCGCCGCGGGCGGAAGCCGTTTATTACGTGAAAAAGAAAAAAACCGAGAGCGCGCCGGTTGTAACGGCGCCCCGTGCGCAGCCGCAAAGAGGTCAACAACAGGCGCCGTCCGCCGTTTTGCCAGTTGAGCGCGCACTCAATTCCTCTTTCGGACCGTGCACGGAAAACGATATCGTGACGCTACGCGCCCTGAAAACCGCACACGAAAATTCCAGCACCGAGAGGGCGCTTGAGGGGCTGACAGACCGCCGCGGCCGCGACAGGAAAAAATCATCGGAGCCGGGGCTGGAAAGCCTGGCCGCTTTTTATGAAGTGCCGGGCAATATCGGTCAGGTCGCGCTTATGACTTTGCGCTGCGATGGCATTGCCCTGGATGCGAAGCCGGGCAAAGCGAAAAAGACGCGGAAGAAATAGCTTAAGGAATTTGTGGATTTTCCGGTTTATTCATCGCTGCATATCTGTCATATGTTTTTTCAGCGAGAATTGCGAGCGTTCCAACAACAATTTTGGAGCTCGCAACAAATGCAGCTGGACGTATTGACCAAAAGCCCATTCCCTCAGCTTCCAACTTTGCCTTTGATTTCTCGTAAAAGTCTATAATCTCTTCCGGATTAACGCCCCAACTTTCAACTTTTTCCCAATCTACCGCCTCTGCTTTGTTCATAAATTTCTGAACTAAAGGGTCTGAAAAGCGCGCCATTACACCAATCGCAGCCTTGCCGGGAGTCCTAGTTTTTTCTATCTTCGAACCTTCATAATCATGTTCACGCCTTTGCGTATAATTACCCTGTTTTTCAACAGGAGCCGACGACCAACTTTTAATATTATTCCATGCTTCGCGTAATGGCATTTTTTATCCTTTATGTTCAAAGGAGGTTTATATACATTATGTAACCAAAATGTAACCAAATTTTGTCAGATTTTATATGTTATAATTGGTCATGCAGCTAATCCTGACCCCGGAACTCCTGATAGAGGCCTATAAGCAGGGCCTGTTCCCGATGGCTTACAGCGCGCACAGTCCTTATATACAATGGTTGCGGCCGCAGATGCGTGGACAGCTTTCGATTGAAGAGATTCACATCCCGCGCAGGCTGCTTAAGACGCTCAAAAAAAATCCTTATGAGATCCGCATCGATAGCGCGTTTGACGATGTCATGCGCGCCTGCGCGGCCCCGGCGGAAAAGCGCCCGGAAACGTGGATCAATACACCGATTTTCGAAGCGTTTTCCGCGCTGCACAAGCTGGGTTACGCGCACAGCGTCGAATGCTGGAAGGATGGAGAACCTGCGGGGGGCATTTACGGTCTGGCGGTGGGGGCCGCATTTTTTGCCGAGAGCATGTTCTTTCATCGCCGCGATGCGAGCAAGGTCGCGCTCATTCACCTGGTCGCGCGATTGTGGAAGGGCGGGTTCTCGGTGCTGGATACACAGTTCTCTAACCCCCATCTGAAGCAGTTTGGTGTATACGAAATCCCGTACGCGCATTACCAAACGCACCTGAACGCATCGGCACCGGTGCCAGGCGATTTCAACCTCCGCGGAACACGTGAAGACGATATTTTGCGGGATTACCTGGAATTCAAAAAAAATCGCGTGTAAAACTTATTCGCCAAGGCCTTCGATAATCTCATCGGGCGTGGCGGGGGCTTCACCCTCTTTCACTTCGCCTTCGCCTGCACGGGCGGGCGGCGTTACAGTTTCGTCCTGGCCTTTTTCAGCAAGGCAATCGAGCACCCACACATCGTAGATCGGGTGATCCATATGCGAGAGCGCCGGGGAGGATGCAAACATCCAACCGCTGAAAATCCACTGTGCTTTTTTTTCAACCGGCATTTCCCAAACCTGCAGAAAGGCGGCGGATTCCGGTTGCTCGAGCGGCGAGGCTTTCTGACACGACTGGATTTTAATATAGAGCGGACCGAATTTTACCGTGCTGCCGACGGCGGCCTCGAAGGTTTCGGTGCGGGCGGTGATTTTGTCGAGCGATCGCAGCTTGACGATCGGGTAAGGCTCCATTTCGCGCGCGGCGGAGGGCGCTGCGTCCACCGCAGCAGCCAGACTGATGAGAAAAATGATTTTAAGGATGTGCAGGGTCTTCGGCAGCATCATTTATTTCCGGCGCTTCCGGCATCACCACTTCCGGGATTGTGTGCGGCGTGAACTCCGGCTTTTCTTCGGGCTCCGCCGCGGCGGCGGGCGCGGCTTCAGCAGCGTTTGCGCCTTTTTTACCGTCATTCATGCTGAAAATGAACTGGCCGAGCAATTGTTCGATATTCTGCGGGGCTTGCGTATATTGAATGCGGCCGCCGACGGGAATAATTTCCTCGGCTGCGCCCGGCTCTAGCGCGAGATACCGCCCGCCCAGCAAACTTTCGCTGCTGATCAGCGCGGCAGTGTCTTCGGGAAGCTGGATGCCGGGATCGACGGCGATGTGTACGCGCGCGAGATAGTTTTCGGGGACCAGCGTAACTTTTTCGACATGGCCGACCTTGACGCCGCTGACCAGCACATCGTCGCCAGCCTTGAGACCGCCGGTGCCGGCGAAATCCGCCGTGAGTTCGTAGCCGTCAATCGCCCGCAGATCGGCAATGCGGTAACTGAAGACCAGGAAAGCGACGGCGACGAAAATGACAACCGCGCCTAAAATTGTTTCTGCTATATTCCGTTTCATGTTTTTATCCCCTGCTGTGTAAGGGTTTAACGCAAAAACCCACTTCAGGCAACGCTATTCCGGCGGGCACCAGGCCTTGTAATCGCCCGTAGCGGGTGCACGCTGCCCCCCTTCGAGGATGTGGCCGGGCGGGCGGTAGGCGCCGGTTGTCCCGGTTAAATTCGGCTTGTGCGGCTTCTGCCACGAACGGCGGAACCCGGCCCGCCCTGAATCCGGGATTTCATTTGTCTGGTGATGCAGCCAGCCATGCCATTCCGGCGGCACGGCACTGGCTTCGGGCGCGCCCTTGTACAGAACCCAGCGGCGTTCGCGTTTATAGCCTTTGCGCGCGTTGGCCGTGAAATAGCGGTTCCCTGCGCCGTCTTCGCCGATTTTTTTCGCGCGCGATACAAACGTCACGTAATTAATATGGAAGGGCGATAGAGCGCCCAGAAATTTCAATAAGCCCATAGGGATCTTGTCCTTCGTTCAGCGCGCATTATGGCAGAGCGCGGGGGGCTTTACAAAGGGGTTTGTGGGCCCTTAAGCTATCGCCATGAATCTTACAGAAAAAGTGAAAGAACTCGGGTATGAGCTCCCCGCCGCCTCCGCGCCCGCCGCCAATTATGTGCCTTACGTAATCGCGGATGACGACATGCTTTATATCTCCGGCCAGGTCCCGTTCCTGAACGGGCAGAAAATGCATATCGGCAAGGTCGGTGAGGATTATTCGCAGGACCAGGCCATCGAAGCCGCACGCGCCTGCGCCCTTAACATCTTGGCGCAGGCAAACGCAGCCGTGGACGGCGACTGGAGAAAAATCAAGCGCCTCGTCAAACTGGGCGGGTTCGTCAACTGCACGCCGGAGTTCATCAGCCACCCGGCCATTATCAACGGTGCATCCGACATGATGGTTGCCGTGATGGGCGACGCCGGCAGGCATGCGCGCTTTGCCGTCGGTGCCTCATCTTTGCCGTTTGGAGTTGCAGTCGAGATCGACGCGATTTTTGAACTGGAATAAAACGCCCGGTTTTAACGCGGCATTTGCAGAAGTCTTTCCACAGTCTGCATAAGACGGACCGGATCGACAGGTTTTCGCATGATTTGACGCACACCAAGAAGGGTGGCCTCTTTCAGGATATCGGTGTTGTCGTCGGCGGTCACGAAAATGACGGGCAGATCATGCCCGTGGCCGGTCAGCCAGCGGACAAAATTAAGCCCACCCTGCGGCGCCATGTTGACATCGACCAGCGCAAGATGGACAGGCCTGTCCTCTATCACCTTGATGGAAGTTTCACCGTCAATCGCGCCATAGACCGTATATCCTTTGCTCCGCAAAATCCCCATCAGAAGTTCACGGCTGGGATCATTATCCTCTGCGACAAGAATGGTTATGGATGAATTGCCTGTCATGGTTTCCTGAAAACACTATTTTGTGTAATATTAAATCATATATGCATGGATGCAATCTATGAAATCGAGAATTTTTCAGCTTCCGGAGCGCGGCAGCGCTCTTATCATCGTCCTTGTCGCCGTCGCCCTATTCGCTGCGCTGTCTTTCACGGTCACGCAGATGCTGCGGGAGGGCAATCCGAAGGCCATTGTCCAGGAAAAATCAAGGCTCTACGCGCAGGAAGTTCTCACCTACGCCAACGCGATCCGCGAAGCTGCGCGCGAGGTGCGCATATCGAGCGGGTGCAGCGATACAGATATCAGTTTTGAAAGCGCTTCAGCCATAGGCTATGCACATGTGCCGCCCGCGCGCGATGAATGCAAAATCTACGATGCGGGCGGCGGAGCGATGACATTCGCACCGCCATCGGAAGACTGGCTCGACGGGCAGCAGGCGGGAGAGACCCTGTACGGGAAGATCTACGTGGCCGGAAACGTTTGCGTTCCGGGCATCGGCACAGGCGATACCGATGCCTGCGACGGGGATGGCGAGGACAATGAGGATTTGGTTCTATTTATTCCCTATATCCGCGGCGATGTCTGCATGGCGCTCAACACGCTGATCGGCGTGACGGAAGATGACGATGTGCCACCAGTGGAAACCGGCGATGGCTGGGCCGGAGGAGCGCCTCTTTTCACAGGCGCATTTTCCGATGGCACCAGCCTCGACCAGGACGGGCGGACCAGCGGCTGCTTTGAAGGCAGCGGCGTCAATGACCCGCCCGATAACAGCTATCATTTCTTCCTGGTGCTGAGTCCGCGGTAATTATTCCGCTTGTTTATTCGCTGGGGGTTTTTTCGGGCGCGCGGGTTTCCGGCACTTCATTTGCCTCGTCTTCCGCTGCCTCGAAATCGAAATCAAGCGCGCCGCTTTTCAGATCGACACGGGCAACGCCGCCGTGAACGAGTTTTCCGAACAGGATTTCCTCGGCCAACGGGCGTTTGATTTTTTCCTGGATGACGCGGGCTAAAGGCCGCGCGCCCATGGCGGGATCGAAGCCTTTTTTAGCGAGATATTTGCGCGCCTCGTCGCTGAGCTCGATCTCGACATTCTTGTCGGCGAGTTGCGCCTCGAGCTGGATGATAAATTTATCGACGACCTTCTCCACCGTTTCGGGTTTGAGCTGGTTGAACGGCACGATCGCATCAAGACGGTTGCGGAATTCGGGCGTGAACATCTTGGTGATGGCCTCGGTGTCCTCGTCCACGCGCATTTCACGCTCAAAACCAATAGGTGCCTTCGCCATTTCAGCAGCGCCGGCATTGGTCGTCATAATGAGAATGACATTGCGAAAATCGATGGTCTTGCCGTTATTATCGGTCAGCTTGCCGTAGTCCATGACCTGCAGCAAAATATTGAAAAGATCCGGGTGCGCTTTTTCGATTTCATCGAGCAGCAACACGCAATGCGGATGCTGGTCGATTTTGTCCGTCATCAACCCACCCTGTTCGAAGCCGACATAGCCGGGAGGCGAGCCGATCAGGCGCGAAACTGAGTGGCGCTCCATATATTCGGACATGTCGAAACGAATCAACTCGATGCCCATGGTTTTGGCGAGCTGCCGCGCGACTTCGGTTTTACCGACGCCGGTCGGGCCGGAGAAAAGATAAGAGCCGATCGGTTTTTCCGCGTCGCGCAAGCCGGCGCGCGCCATCTTGATGGAGTCGGTGAGTATGTCGATGGCGCGTTCCTGGTCGTAGACCATGGTTTTCAGGTCGCGCTCGAGATTTTTCAGTGCTTCCTTGTCATCCTTGGTCATAGAAGCGGCGGGAATGCGGGCAATCATTGCCACGACACCCTCGATATCTTTTTCCGTGATGATTTTCTTGCGCAGTTCCAGCGGCACCAGCATCTGCGCGGCACCGACCTCGTCGATAATATCGATCGCCTTGTCGGGCAGCTTGCGGTCACCCATATATTTGGCAGAAAGCTCGACGGCCGCTTTGATAGCTTCGGGCGTGTATTCCACCTTGTGATGTTTCTCGTAGTAAGGCTTCAGCCCTTTCAGGATTTCGATGGAGTCGGCAATGCTCGGCTCATAGACATCGATTTTCTGAAAGCGGCGCACCAGCGCGCGGTCTTTTTCGAAATGGTTGCGGTATTCCTTGTACGTGGTCGAACCTATGCAGCGCAGAGTGCCGCGGGAAAGCGCAGGTTTAAGCAGGTTTGAGGCATCCATCGCGCCGCCGGATGTGGCGCCGGCACCGATAACGGTGTGAATTTCGTCGATGAACAGGATTGAGCCTTCGATATTTTCAAGTTCGCCCAGCACGGCCTTGATGCGTTCCTCGAAATCGCCGCGGTAGCGGGTGCCGGCCAGCAGCGAGCCCATATCAAGCGAAAAAATAACGGCATCTTTCAGAACATCCGGCACCTTGCCTTCGACAATCATCTTGGCAAGGCCTTCGGCGATGGCCGTCTTGCCGACGCCGGGGTCGCCAATGTAAAGCGGGTTGTTTTTGGAGAGGCGGCACAGCACCTGGATCGTGCGTTCTACTTCCTTGGTGCGGCCGATCAACGGGTCGATCTTGCCCTTCTTGGCCTTTTCGTTGAGGTTTGCGCAATAGGCATCGAGCGCCTCGGCGCCGGTTTTGGTTTTGCTGGAATCGGTTTCTTCGGTGCCGCGTGGCGTTTTTGCGGCGGGTGCCTGGCTCGGGATTTTGGCGATGCCGTGCGAGATGTAATTCACCGCGTCGAAGCGCGTCATGTCCTGCTCCTGCAGGAAATAAACGGCGTTGGATTCGCGCTCGGAAAATAATGCGACGAGAATATTGGCGCCCGTGACTTCCTCGCGTCCTGAGGACTGGACGTGAATGGCGGCGCGCTGAAGGACGCGTTGAAAAGCCGCGGTCGGCTTGGCCTCCTCGTTGTCTTGGTTGATCAGGTAGGTGAGTTCATGCTCGATGTAATGCGCCAGCTTGTCGCGCAGATCGCCCAGATTGACGCCGCAGGAGCGCAGGACAGCCATGGCATCCTGGTCCTCGGTCAGCGCATATAATAAGTGTTCAAGCGTCGCATATTCGTGGCGCTGGGTGGCCGCGGCGGCAAGGGCCTTATGAAGCGTTTGTTCGAGGTTGCGTGAAAGCATGTGGGAATCTCGGAATCTCAGATGATCGGAATCTCAGAAATATAAACTAGAACTGAGGCAGGCGTTTTCAACATCATACATCGTTTCACCCTAATTTAGTCTGAAAAAATTCCGAGATTCCGATAATCCGAGATTCTATTCTTTTTCCATCTGACACTGGAGCGGCTGTTCGTTGAGGCGCGCGAAGTCGGTGACCTGCGCGACCTTGGTCTCGGCCACCTCGTAGGTGAAGACGCCGCAGATGCCGATGCCGCGGCGGTGGACATGCAGCATAATATCGGTAGCCTCTAGCCTCGTTTTGGAGAAGAAGCGTTCGAGCACGTGAACGACGAATTCCATCGGGGTGTAATCGTCATTGAGGATGATGACCTTGTAGAGCGCGGGCTTTTTCGTCTGCGGTCGGGCTTTAAGCATGACGCCGGTGCGGTTTTGTTTATCCGTCCCGAGATCACCCTGGCCCGGATCATTGTTCCCGTCCTGGCGCTCGGCTGCCATGGTTTCGGTCATAAGCATAAATCTATCGTCCATCGGGTCGTTATTCCGGCGTTTGTGTATATTAATCAATTATAGCACGAAACGCTTTTAAGCCAAGGAAAAGCCCCGTTTCCGGTAGGAAACAGGGCTTTTCAAGAAATATTCTAAATCCTGACCCTCAGGCAGCTATGGAATCGGTGGCTTTTTTAACCGTCTTGGCCGCCTGATTGCTCAGGGGCTCGGTTGCCGTCGTCAGAAGGCGGACGCTCAGTTCCGAAATCTTGGTTGCACCGCTCATGAAGTCATCGAAGTTCGCCTGGGCGATCTTGTTCTGGGCTTCGCTCCACTCATTCAGCGTTTTGCTGCTCATCGCCTGCTTGATGAACTGGGCTTGTTTTTCAGCCGAATTCTGCGCGAGGCTCATGGATGTGCGGATGATTTCCTCGAGACCTTTTACGAAAATGCCGCTTGATTTCATGAAAGCATCCATGCTTTCGCGGCTCATTGCTGCAGCATCCTGGCTTACTTTTTCAGCCTGGTTACGACCTTTTTCGAAGGTGTTTTCCATTGTTTCCCGTGTTTTGTCGGCCATGGTTTTTGCTCCTTAAATTGCTAAATTCTAATATAATGGTCCTGATGCGCTATTTTTACACCGGCTTTGCCTCCCGGTCAAGGATTTTTTTGCACTGCACAAAAAAACTGCGGGGGCCGGAATATTACTAGGAAAAGTAGACAAAGTTCCCTATTCGTTTTATTCTGAATAATGAATGTACCCACAACTCCTAAAAAGCTTTTCAAGGGCACGGTTTTATGTTAATCAGGCCCGGGAACAAGGGCCAGTCGGATCGGTGAATTGTATATGTGTTATGCACAGGACAAAATCCTGCCGTTTGTTCTTTTTCTGATCACCGCGTTGTTCCTCGGCCTGTTTTGCTCTGCCCCGGCCACCGCTAAGGAAAACCCGCTTTACGCTTCAATCATCCTGGATGCCGATACCGGCGTGGTGTTGTCGCAGAACAACCCTGATAAGAAACTGCACCCCGCATCCCTGACCAAGATCATGACATTGCTGATGCTGTTCGAAGCGATTGAAAGCGGGCAGATCAAGATGAATGATTCCATACCCATCTCCGCCCACGCCGCCTCGATGGCGCCCAGCAAGATCGGCCTCAAGGCCGGATCCAGCATCAAGGTACGCGATGCCATCGGCGTGATCGTTACAAAATCCGCGAATGATATTTCAGCAGCCGTCGGCGAAAAGATCGGCGGCTCCGAGAGTAATTTCGCACGCCTGATGACCGCGCGCGCGCAGCAGCTCGGCATGATGCATACAAGGTTTGTCAACGCCTCCGGCCTGCACGACCCGCGGCAGGTTTCTTCCGCGCGCGACATGGCGACGCTGGCGCGGACCGTCATCGTCGCGTACCCCTCCTATTACCGGAATTTCAGTCTCGGGAATTACACCTATCGCGGCACGAGCTATCACAATCACAATGGTCTGATGAAAAGCTACCGCGGTATGGACGGCATGAAGACCGGCTTCATCCGCCAGTCGGGATTTAACCTCGTCGCTTCTGCGGTGCGTAATAACACCCGTGTGATCGGCGTTGTCTTCGGCGGGCGCACAGCGAACAGCCGGAATGAACACATGGCCGAACTTCTCGACCGCGGCTTCTCGAAAATGGGCAAAGGCGGCGGCGAGATACGCCTTGCCAATGCCGCACCGAATATGGTGATCGCCGTCAATGCTGCGCCCGCCGGCCGGGCCTATGAGCCACCGATGCCGCCGCGCAAACCTGGCATTCTTGTCGCCTATGACACGCTCAACAAAATATCGAATGCGCCGGTGACAAACCTGGCTCAGAACCACTTAAACGACGGGTCGGGTGAAAATGAAGCTTTCGACTACAGCAATAGCGCGGAAGTCATGAATATCGCATCCTTAAGCGAAGGCGATGCCGCCGAACAACTGCCGGAGCCGCCGCCTCGTATGCCTTCCATTCCGGCAACGCCGGCATCGCTGAGTATGCCCGGCAAGGCGGGAACCTGGGCGATCCAGGTCGGCGCGTTCTCCAGCCGCGTATCGACTGACAAGAGCCTCCACGAGTCCGCAAAAAAACTGCCGCCGCAATTCCGGCACGGCAGCCCGATGATTGCACCGCTGAAAACAAAAGAGGGCTGGGTCTTCCGCGCACGCCTCTCCGGCTATACGAAAGAGCAGGCGGAAAGCGCGTGCCGTTACTTAAAAGACTGCATGGCGATCGCACCCTGATGATTTCTTCCTCCCCTTCTTGCGAGCGTGGCAACATGGTTTTCATGGTGTTGATCGCGATTGCCCTGATCGGCCTCCTCAGCGCGGCAATCATGGGTTCGAACAATTCAGAAAGTTCCAATATCGACGAGGAGACGCTTGCCCTGCACGCCACCGCGGTGCAGCGCTATGCCTCCGAGCTGGAGCGCGCGGTGATGTTCGTCAAGCAAAACGGAGCGAGCGAAAGCGATATACGTTTCGCCCATCCCGATAACAACGCCGAGTACGGCGATCTCAATGCCGATCCTGACCCGACCGACCAGGTGTTTCACCGCAAGGGCGGCGGGGCATCCTTCCGCACGCCGCCAGAAGATGTAAATGACGGCACTGGCTGGGAATTTTACGGCGGCACGGCGGTGCCGGGCGCGGGATCGTCGAAGGCGGATCTCGTTGCGGTGCTGCCCAATGTGACAGAACAGTTTTGCGAGAAGATCAACCGAATGAACGGGCAGAGCAGCATACCGGAAGATACGGGTGCAGGCGCACCGGGGGGACTGTCAGCGGGCGATTGTATTTACGGCGGCGCCCCCGCACGCTTTGATAACGGCCAGCAATTCTATGCCACGCCCAATACGATGGATGAAACCACGTTCGAGCAGGACACCACGATCAGCGCCGCCAACACCGCGCTACAGGCCTGTGTCGTATGTGATATTGGCCCGGCCTGGCACTTCTACCATGTACTGCTAGCGCGGTAATTACGGCTCAACCCGCATTATCTTCGCTTCCGGCTTGGCTTTCTTGCGCAGGTCGTGCGTGAGAGGCAACGTGTAATCGTACGACGCGCGCACCATGCCGGTGGGAATTTCCACGAGCCGCAGGCGCACATCAATATCGCGGCCGCGGCGGTTGATGTAGGTTCCCGATAAAATAAATTTTGGGTTGGCGGACGGGTGCGGGCCGGCCGGCGGATAGATATCGCGGTTGGCCACGGTCGAAACAGACATCAGGTCGACATTATAGCCGAGTTCGCGCAGGCGTTCGCCGACCTGGCCGATGATGATCTGGCCGATCTCGGTGTTCAGCGCCGGCTGATCCGCGTCCTGCAGGCTCTCCGCGCGGATAAGATCATAATCCTCATCAACAAAGGCCTTCATATATTGCGTCATGTAATCGGCAGCGGCGTAGTTGGTCTGGCGCACATTCACATCATTGCGGAAGAGCGAAATGAAACTGGCGCCGATGGCGGCGGCGCATCCCGTGCAGAGAGCCAGCAGCGAGAGGCACAGTATAATATTTTTGAGCCTAGCGTTTTTCATTTCTCAATCCTTCCATGAGGCGGTCCGGTGTTTTACGCACGCCCTCGCCGGCCACAGAGCCGTAGGCCGGCATGATACGCCGCGTTTTAGCGGTGCCGAGCATGTTGCCCTTATGCAGCGCCGTCAGGGCAAAAACGAAAGCTTCGGCTTTGTGCGGATAAGCGGCTTTCGTATAAATATCTTCATCTTCATTATAAAGCGGGCGGCGGACGATTTTTTCCGCGCCTTCGCGGTAGGCTTCATAACGCAAATGCAGGTTCTGATCGGCGGCCGGCACTAAAGTGTAGCCACGCGTACGAAGTTCCGCGCGCAGCGCGTGGTCGAGGCTGTTGTTAAAGGCGTTCGAAATCGGCAGGTCTTCCATATAGACAGGGCACGCGCTGACGCCGGCGCTTTCCATTTTTTCAACGAGGTCTTTGGCCACATCGCTCCAGAGCATTTGCTGCTGCATGTTGGCCTCGGCGCTCCAGGTGTAGCCGATATCTTTGGCCGCCGGGCCGGGCGGCGCGTTATAGGCATCACCGCCGTGATGTTCATAACCCGAGGGCACGAAATCCGGGTTCCAGTGTCCGCAGGCGGTTAAGGCAAGGAGGCAGGACAGAAAGGCGGCAATACGCATGGAAATCCTTCGCTGTTAATTCTGCCGAAGTCTAGCAAGTCTTATACCAAACGTACAGACGAAGGGAGAATCAGGCTGCTTCGTTCTTGATTTTGCGTAAAGAGCTTGTGGTGCTTTGGCCAGGAACGGCCGGGATGATCACGACTTCGCCGCCGCAGGATTCAACGGAAGGTGCTTCGGGGACCTGGTCTTTCGTATAGTCGCCGCCCTTGAAATAGAAATCGGGGCGCAGCGCCTTTACGACCTGCACAGCCGTGTTATCCGCCCCCGCCTTGTCGGCGCCGAACAGGATCACCATATCGATGCAGGCCAGCGCTGCCAGCACGGCGGCGCGCGCCTCTTCATCATGAACGGGACGGCCCTCGCCTTTCAGCAGGCGCACCGATGCATCGCGGTTCAGGCCGACGACCAACTTGTCGCAGCGCCCGCGCGCGGCATTTAAATAGGTCACGTGCCCGGCATGGAGAATATCGAAGCAGCCGTTGGTGAAGCCGATCTTAAGACCCCTGGCGCGCCAGCGGGATACGCTTTCGCCGGCTTCATGGATATCGGCGAGCGGCGCCTTCTGGCCGGCATAGGGATAAGCGTTTTCATCGCGGCAGGATTCGAGCAGCTCCTTGGCACGCACGGCAGCGGTACCAACCTTGGTCACAACAATGCCACCGGCAAAATTGGCGAGGCGGGCGGCGTTTTCGAGGGTAGCGCCTGTGCTAAGCGCGGCGGCCAGCGTGGCTATTACCGCATCACCCGCGCCGGAGACATCGAACACCTCGATGTTGGGCCCGCGTATATGCAAGGGGTTTTCGCCTTTTGTAATGATGCTCATCCCGTCGCGGGAGCGCGTCGCGAGCACGGTTTTAATGCCGCAGGTCCTTATGATTTTTTCAGCGGCCGCGACAACCTCGTCATCGGTATTTACATCCATGCCACGGGTAGCTTCCGAGAGTTCCTTGCGGTTGGGCGTGATGACATCGGCGCCTTTATAAATGGAGAAATCATTTCCCTTTGGATCGACGACAACGGGAATTTTTTTATCCTTCGCGAGTCTGATGAGTGCGGCAATAATCTCCGGAGTCAGAACGCCCTTGCCGTAGTCGGACAGGAGGAGCGCGTCTGCGTCTTTCATAAGATTTTTCGCGGCTTCGAG
Source organism: Alphaproteobacteria bacterium (assembly GCA_052387095.1). Classification (GTDB taxonomy): domain Bacteria; phylum Pseudomonadota; class Alphaproteobacteria; order Micavibrionales; family Micavibrionaceae; genus JBQTJN01. The sequence continues at coordinate 2,628 of JBQTJN010000059.1, read as the reverse complement.
AGTTTTTTTGCCGAGCGCAGCCTGCACCGGCGCTTTCTTTTCGAAATCGGTGCGCAGGAGTTGCTGATGTCCGGCGAGAAAGCGCGTCTTGATAATGGTGGGCCGTGTTTCATCGACCAGCAGGCCGTCCGTATCGAAGCCAAGCACGCGGGTTTTTTCGCTGATGATTTCCCCTTCGGCGTCATCGCCGATGACAGAGAGAATAGCCCCTTTGGCTCCGAGGCCGGCGAGGTTGGCCAGCGCATTGCCGGCGCCGCCGAGCATCGAATCCTCGCGAGCGATGACCAGGACCGGGACAGGTGATTCGGGGGAGATTCGCTCGACCTGGCCATAAACGAAGCGATCCAGCATAATATCGCCGGCTACAAGGAGTTTTTGCCCCTGCAATTTGCCAACCAATTGTTCCAGTTCCTGGTTCATTATTTTCATAACTCCGAAAAACGGCTTTTTATCCCCAAAAAGGGCAAAAATCCTTCAATTTCTGCCCTTTTATGGCCCTTTGTTAGGATTTCGTCAATCTTTGTACGGTCTAATAGAAGTAAGGGTAAGACACGGACAAACGGCTTTATCTATCATAAAAATAAAAACGGGATCGGGATGACGAAGGAAAGAAGAGCAATTCAGGGACCTGTAAAGGCCGGAATCTTAAGAAAAATAAAAGCGCTCCTTGATAAAAACCGCCTTGGGGAACTCCTTGTTCTCAAGGGGCTCATTACAGATGAAGACCTGAAAAGCGCACTGGCCGTCCAGCGCGAGGCACGCACGCCATTGGGGCGCATTCTCGTCGATAATAATTTAATCTCGCAGCGTCAGCTGTCTTTCGTCCTGGTACGCCAGACGGCCTTACGCGCCAGCACCGCGCTGATCCTCGCCATGCTCAGCCTGACCGATACATCCGGCAAAAAAGCGTATGCCGACGGGTTACGCGATTTTTCCATCCAGGTCGCTTTCGCTGCCGCCAGTTCGCCCGGCTATACGCAGTTAAACAATTTTCCGAAGCTGTTCGATTCCACCGAGAAACGTTCCGGCAACCTAAAGCCTTTCACGAAATGGACGGGCGTATTCGATAAATTCGACCGCCAGGTTGCGAACGGGCAGGCTGCCCGCGTTGCCGCCGAATGGCGCCAGTCATTGAGCGGCCTTGAAAATGCCTCACTGAAAACCATAGCGGGACGCGTCAACAGCGTGATGAATTCCAAGCCTTATATCGAAGATAAAAACAATTACGGCAGCAGCGATTACTGGGCGACGCCGGTTGATTTCATGCAAAAAGGCGGTGACTGCGAGGATTACGCGATCGCCAAATATACGGCCATGCGTTCGCTCGGCGTTCCCGATGAGCGTATGCGTATTGCAATCGTGCAGGATACGCTGAAGAATATCCCGCATGCCGTGCTGGTGGTTTATACGGAGGACGGCCCGTATATTCTCGACAACCAGATCAAGACGATGCTCGATGCCAGCCATGCCGGACGTTACAAGCCGATTTTCTCGATCAACAAGACTGCCTGGTGGCTGCACACGCCTTCCAGCGGCACTCAAGTCGCTTCGCGGTAATTTTATTACTTTCCCCAGCTAGAATTGTTGCAAAGCAGCATGAATATTTGCACATATTCATACATAAATAATTGCATGTCATAACATTTTTATGCTTACCTTGCTGTTATTAACGACAAGGAGAGTAAAATTATGAGTGACGAACGCTTAACTGTTTATACAGGCGAATTTACAAGCACAGTTAAAGGTACATTGATCGCCCACAGCGCTGCTTTTTTAAGTCTCGCTACTGTGGCCGGTCTGGGCGACAAGCCCTTGACCCGTGAATTCCTGGATGCTCACTTTGATGTCATTGAAGGTGATCGCCCTCAACCCGCACCACAATCTGGCGGTTGCAGCCTGGGAATGTAATTATTCCACTTCCGCGATTCTCAACATATTCGTCGAGCCGGGCGTGCCGAAAGGTACGCCCGCCGTCATAACGAAGACATCACCTTTCACTGCGATTTCACGCTCCAGCAGAACACGGTTGGCATAGGGCACGGGGCCTGAGAAATCTCCTTTCAGCTCCGGTGTGTGCACGGCGTGCACGCCGTAGGAGAGCGTCAATTTCCGCGCCGTATTGAGCTCACGCGTGAGGCAGACAATCGGGATGTGGGGGCGCTGGCGCGCCATGCGTAGCACCGTCGAGCCGGTCACCGTATAAGTAACGATCGCCTTCGCCTCCACATCAAGAGAGACATAGTAAGCCGCCGCCGTGATCGCATCATCGGCGGCGCTCAAAGCGCGCGGGTGGTTGGCGTTCATCATTTCCATGTATGTGCCGTCGGCTTCCGTGGCGCGGCAGATACGGTCCATGAATTCAACGGAGGCAACGGGGTATCTACCGCTGGCGGTTTCGGCCGAAAGCATGACGCCGTCCGCGCCGTCATAAACGGCTGTTGCGACATCGGAAGCTTCGGCGCGGGTCGGCCTTGCATTTTCAATCATGGATTCCAGCATCTGCGTGGCGACGATCACCGGCTTGCCGGATTCGCGAACCATGCGGACAACACGTTTTTGTGCAGCCGGTACATCCTCGGGCGGGATTTCAACACCGAGATCGCCGCGCGCCAGCATGACGCCGTCGGC
>JBQTJN010000058.1:0-27097 GCA_052387095.1 Alphaproteobacteria bacterium | reverse complement strand
GGAATCGCCGCGGCCCGCTAAGCGGGCCGGAAACTCGCCGGAACCGGCATACGGTTCGACCAGGTCTTTACCAGCACCCTTGAGCGGGCCAACAAAACCGCCGAGCTGGCGCTGGAGGCGACAGGGCAGGCGGAGCTGCTGAAGACCATGATCCGCCACCCGGACCTGCGGGAGCGGGATTACGGCGACCTGACCGGTCTCGATAAAGATGAAACACGGGCCAAATACGGAGCGGGGCAGGTGCATATATGGCGCCGTTCCTACGATATCCCGCCGCCGGGCGGGGAATGCCTCAAGGATGTGGTCGAGAACCGCGTCCGCCCTTATTACGATGCGCAGATCCGGCCGCTGGTCGAGCAGGGCAGGAACGTGCTGGTCGCGGCGCATGGGAATTCATTGCGGGCGATGCTGATTATCCTCGGTGTTGAGACGCCCGAAACTATCAACGAAGCCGAGTTCCCGACCGGCGTACCGCTGGTGTTCGAGATTGAGGGCGGGAAGATCCTGAAGAGGACGTTTATTTAAATATTTACATATTGCAACCTCTATGCTAGTTTTCCAAGATGGGAATAATCCGCGATTTCACCAATTCCGTTCTCGTTTTTACGGGACTTAAGCAGCTTGACGAAATTCTGGCTGAAAAAATGACCGCGCTCTTTAAAGAAGAAGCGTGCCGCACCGGTGAATATCACGGCGATATACAAGCCGAGTTCGCAGACAGTCATTATGCTCGCCGGGCACCGATCTCATGGGACGACATGCCCACCCCAGAGGAAGCCGATATCCTGCGGGAAGTGAGACAATGCATATCTGACGAAGATTTTATACGTATTCGCCTGGATCTTTTTCTTGAGAACCGCCAGAAGCGCGTGCCGGACAAAACAAAGGCCGCGACATTGCAATCGCAGCCTTTATAAATTTTCTAATAATCTGATTAACGTCTGATATTCAAACGCTCAATCAGCCTCTTGTAACCTTTTTCATCTTTAGATTTCAGGTAATCAAGAAGGCGGCGGCGCTTGGCAACCATTACCAGCAGGCCGCGGCGGCTGTGAACGTCCTTCTTGTGAACTTCGAGATGCCCGGAGAGTTCATTGATGCGGTTTGTCAGGATTGCAATCTGCACTTCCGGCGAACCTGTATCGGTTTTGTCTCTCTGGTATTCCGTGATTACGGCGTTTTTAGTCTTTACTGCATTCGACATCGGGTTCTCCTCTTCGGGGTCAGGTGTTGATAACGCGAACGGGGCGGACTTCCGGTCCTTCGATCTCGACGATCGCGACAGCTTTGCCTTTCGACGTTGCCAATGTGCGTTCTCCGTTCCGCTCCAGCCCGTCCAGTCTTTCGAAGTCGGGGCGGGAGATGAAAGTGAGGATCTGCCCGTTTCTCAGGCGGCTTGCTTCTTCTTCTTTAACGGCCAGGGCCGGGATGTCGTCCAGCGCGGTCTCTAAAGGAATAAGCAGTCCTTCCGTGAGGGCGGCACTATCTCCAATTTCGCCCAGCCTGTCCAGAGAAATAGCGGTTTCGAGGGTAAAAGGGCCGGATTTCAGCCGTTTCAGGGCCGAAATATAACCGCAGGTGCCCAATTCGGCCCCCATGTCGCGGGCGAGGGAGCGGATATAGGTGCCTTTGCCGCAGAGGCAATTAAATGAAGTTTGCTGCATCCCAAACTTGATTTGGGATCCATGTGGATTCTGACTTTCGTCAGGATGCAAAATTTTTAACTCCTGTATAAAAACCGTGCGCGGGGCGAGGTCCATGATTTCACCGCCGCGGGCGATGTCGTAGGCGCGCGTGCCATCCAGTTTGACGGCGGAGAATTGCGGCGGAACCTGTTCAATATCGCCGATGTAGTTTTTCAGAATGGTGTTGATCTGTTCGGGCGAAGGGCGGACGTCGGATGTGGCGATAATTTTTCCTTCGCCGTCGTCGGTATCGCGCTGCTCGCCCCAGGTAATGGTAAATGCGTATTCCTTCAAGCCGTCCTGGATGTAGGAGATGAATTTCGTGGCTTCGCCGAGGGCTATAGGCAGCACGCCGGTGGCAAGCGGGTCGAGCGTGCCAGCGTGGCCGGCCTTTTGTGCATTGAGCAGGCGACGCACCTTGCTCAGCGCCTGCGTCGAGCCCATGCCATAGGGCTTGTCGAGATTGATCCAGCCGTTGATTTTATTAACCTTTTTCTGTGCCATTTTATATGAAAATTTATTGACTTAATGTTAAACGATTTTTATAGTATGTAAAATTTTGTAACAAGGATTATATACAATGAGTGTTCAAAGATTAAAAGATTTTGCCAAATCCGGATTTACAAAGGCCGCGATTGTGAGCGGCAGCATTGCGTTATCCTTTGGCTTACTGGCTTATAGCATTTCCCTGCAGACTCAAGAAGAAATCCGAAACGAAAGAGGAGAGTCTTATCAGTCGGAATGTAAAGTTTCTTATGATGCTGATCGTTCTAATTTTGACACCAAATATAAAACTTCGATACCGGAGATTTCAGATGAGATTCTTGAAAGTTGTGTCCAAGCCAAGGTTGAAAGCCGGGAACGTGGCCAGTCTGCTCATAAAGGTGCGGCAAATTTAATGGCTGGAATTTTCGGTTTATTGGCACTTGTAGGCGCTGGCAAAGGTTATTTAAAAACGCAGCTGAAAGAAAAGGTGCCTGATGATTTCGAATATACTCTTTAAGTTGTCGGGTTTTCAGAAATCTCTTTCAAAATCTGCTCGATATTTTTTGCTTCCTCAAAAGATCCGTCTTCCATGAATTTTATCTTCGGCGTGAATTTCATAGTGTTCTGGCGACCAACATCTTTCTGGAAGACGGACGCGGATTCGTTCAGAGCCGGAATGATCTCCTCCATGTTTTCGCCGCCGAGAGACATGACAAAGGCCGTGGCATGTTTCAGGTCGGGGCTGACGCGCACCTCTGTGACGGTAATGCGCCCGGCATTCATCAGAATTTCATTGTGAAAATGGCCGCGCTGCATGGTTTCTGCGATAATGTGGCGGAGCTGCTCGCCAACGCGGAGCTGACGCTGGGAAGGTTCGTTAGATGAGCGATTATTACGCATGAAAATTCTCTTTTATACAACCGTCATCACAAGAAACTGAAAAAAGCGTGGTGACCCACTTTTAAAGAAAGTGTGGATTGCTTCGTCAGTTTTTGCCTCCTCGCAATGACGGACGTTAGGTTACCGTCCTGGCCTCGGAAATAACTTCGTAACACTCGATGATGTCGCCGGCCTTCATGTCATCGTAATTCTCGAATGCCATGCCGCATTCTGTGCCTTCCTTGACGTCCTTGACTTCATCCTTGAAGCGTTTGAGCGTTTTGAGTTTGCCTTCGTGGATGACAACGCTATCGCGGAGCAGGCGGACCTTGGCGCCCCGCTTAACGGAGCCGGTGGTCACATAGCAACCGGCAACCTTTCCAACCTTGGTAATGTTGAAGACTTCGCGGATTTCAGCCTGGCCGAGATATTCCTCGCGTTCCGACGGGGCGAGCATGCCGGTCAGGATCGTCTTGGCGTCATCAATCACGTTATAGATGATATTGTAATAGCGGATATTGACGCCTTCTTTTTGCGCCAGGTCGCGCGCCTGCGCATTGGCGCGGACGTTAAAGCCGATGACTACGCCGCCGGATGCGCGCGCGAGCGTGACATCGGACTCCGTAATACCGCCGACGCCGGAATGCAGAACCTGCACGGCAACGCCTTCGTTTTCGCTGGCCATTTTATTGAGCGAGCCGATAATCGCCTCGACCGAACCATGAACGTCGGCCTTGATAATGACTGGCAGGGTTGTTTTTTCGCCTTCGGTACGCTGCGCCAGAAGCTGTTCCATGGTCGTACGGCCCTTGACAGCAGCAACGGCCTGCATTTCGCGGCGTTTATGCTGACGGTAAGAGCTGACTTCGCGCGCCTTGGTTTCATCGGGCACAACACTGAGCATATCCCCGGCATCGGGCGGGTTATTGAGGCCGAGAATTTCCACCGGCTGGCCGGGGATAGCTTGCGTGATGTTTTTGCCGCGTTCATCGAGAATGGCGCGTACCTTGCCGAATTCAGCGCCGGCGACGAACGTATCGCCGATTTTGAGTGTGCCTTTCTGGATAAGCGCTGTAACGACCGTACCGCGGCCACGCTCCATCTTGGATTCAATGACAACCCCTTGCGCTTCGCGGTTCGGGTTGGCCTGGAGTTCGAGAACTTCGGCCTGCAGGAGGATCATTTCCTCGAGCTTGTCGAGATTGATTTTCTTTTTTGCAGAAACTTCGACGCAGATTGTATCGCCGCCCATATCCTCGACCACGACTTCGTGCTGGAGAAGGTCTTGCTTAACTTTGCCGGGGTTGGCGTTGGGGAGATCGATCTTGTTGATCGCGATAATCAGCGGCACCTTGGCGGCGCGCGCGTGGCTGATTGCCTCGACAGTCTGCGGCATGATGCTGTCTTCGGCAGACACGACAATTACGACGATATCCGTGACGTTGGCGCCGCGAGCGCGCATTTCGGTGAATGCAGCGTGGCCGGGCGTATCGAGGAACGTGATTTTCGCACCGGATTTCAGTGTCACCTGGTAGGCGCCGATATGCTGGGTGATGCCGCCGGCTTCGCCGGATACGACATCGGTTTCGCGCAACGCATCGAGCAGAGAAGTTTTCCCATGATCGACATGGCCCATGATGGTGACAACGGGCGGGCGCGCCATGAGATTAGCGGATTCGTCGTCTGTTCCGCCAATTCCGATTTCGATGTCGGCGTCGGTAACACGGCGGACCTTGTGGCCGAATTCACCAGCGATCAATTCGGCCGTGTCGGCATCGATCGACTGGTTGATCGTTGCCATCACACCCATCTTCATAAGGGACTTTATCACGTCGCCGCCGCTTTCGGCCATGCGGTTAGCGAGTTCCTGCACTGTGATAACTTCGGGCAGGATGACTTCGCGGATAATTTTTTTCGGCGCTTCCTTCGGGCCCAGTGCCGCGAGGCGGGCTTTTTCACGGGCACGCTTGGCGGCGGCCATGGATTTGCCGCGATCACGTTCATAATCTGTGTTCAGAGCCTGCGTCACGGTAATACGCGCACCACGGCGGTCATCGACCACTTTCGTCGGGACTTTCGGCGCGGCTTTTTTCAGGCGATCGCGGTAACCGCCGCTTTCGTCATCTTCCTGCGCAAAACGGCTGCGCGGTGCATCAGCGCGGGGGCCGACAGGCAACGAGCCTGGCGGGCGACCTTCTTTTTCTTCTATGCGCCTGAGTTCTTCGAGTTCTTTTTCGCGCGATGTCTGTGCGCCCTGCGCCTGGACTTCGGCTTCCTCGCGCTTGATATCATCAATCGTGCGGCGGTTGGGCAGTTTCGGTTTCTTGTCAGGTTCCGACAGCGCGTTACGCAACGCAACGGCACGGGCCTCGCGTTGTTCATCCGACAGGTTATCATCCTGCTTTTGTTGCGTCAGCTGCTCCCCCGGCGCAGGTGTACGCTTGCGGCGCACTTCAACGGCAACGCTGCCGTGAGCCAGGCTCGATCGCGGCGGCGGGCCGAGGCCTGCCTTGAGACTCAGCGTTCCCTTACCCCCGCCAAGACTGAGCTTGGAGGGTGTTTCTGTCGGCTGTCCCTTGTCTTTTGCTTCGCTCATTTAGGCTGTTTTTTCCTGCGTTTGATTTTCGTTTTCGAACCAGTGAGCGCGCGCCTTCATGATGACGGCATCGGCTTCGGACGCTTTCACTTCGCCTGCGCCGAGCATTTCAATCAGCTCGGAACCGGACAGATCCGCAAGATCATCGCGTTTCTTGATGCCGGCTTCGCCGAGCTTGATGTATTGCGACGGCGTAAGACCTTCGATCTCGACCAGCGCCTTTTCCATGCCCAGTTCTTTTTGTTTCTGCTCGAGTTCCTTGCGCTTAACTTCCAAGAAGTTGCGGGCGCGGTTTTGCAGTTCGCGTGAGACTTCTTCTTCGAAACCTTCGATCTGGTTCAATTCCTCGATCGGTGTTTCGACGATTTCTTCGACTTTTGCAAATCCCTCGGCGACGAGAAGGTGTGCGATAACATCATCCACGTCCATGGCCTCAATGAAGAGGGCGGAGCGTGTCTTGAATTCTTCGGCTCTGCGTTCGGATTCTTCGGCTTCCGTCATGATGTCGATGCTCCAGCCTGTCAGGATGGAAGCAAGACGAACGTTCTGACCGCGGCGACCGATGGCAAGACTGAGCTGCTCATCCGGCACGACAACATCCATACGTTTCTTATCCTCGTCGAGAACCACTTTCGCAACAGCAGCAGGCTGCAGCGCGTTAACAACGAAAGACGCGATGTCCTGTGACCATGGCACAATATCGATTTTCTCGCCCTGCAATTCACCGACCACGGCCTGCACGCGGGAGCCGCGCATACCGACGCAGGCGCCGACAGGATCAATCGAGGAGTCACGGGAGACGACAGCGATTTTCGCACGGGAACCGGGGTCACGGGCCACGGCCTTGATTTCGATGATGCCGTCATAGATTTCCGGCACTTCCTGCTGGAAGAGTTTTGCCATGAATTCAGGGTGCGTGCGCGACAGGAAAATCTGCGGTCCGCGCATTTCCTCGCGTACCTCGTAAATGATCGCGCGAACGCGATCGCCGTTTTTGAAGTGCTCGCGCGGCAGGGCTTCGTCCCGGCGCAGCATGGCTTCGGCGCGGCCCTGGATATCGACCGTTACGTTGCCGTATTCGACGCGTTTGACGACGCCGTTAATGATTTCGCCGACGCGGTCCTTGAATTCTCCGTACTGGCGGGTGCGCTCGGCTTCACGCACCTTCTGCATAATAACCTGTTTGGCGGTCTGGGCGGCGATGCGGCCAAAATCGAGCGGGGGGAGTTCGTCGATCAGGAATTCACCGGCATTGGCATCCGGCTTGATGCGGCGCGCCTGCGCGACCGTCAATTGCGCGGTTTCATTTTCAATCGGCTGGTCGTCATTGCAGACTTCACGATAGCGTTTCAGCTCGATCGCACCGTTGCGGCGGTCTATGTGCGCGCGAATGTCATGATCATGGCCGTATTTCGAACGGCCGGCTTTTTGAATTGCCTCTTCCATGGCTTCGATGACGATCTCGCGGTCGATGTTTTTTTCGCGTGCAACCGTGTCAGCGACTTGCAGAAGTTCCATTTTATGCTCCGTTACTTTCTTTCTGATGGGTATTGTTTTTTGCCGTTGCCTTGATCAGTTGATCCGTCAGCACCAACTTTGACTTGGTAATCGCGCCATATGGGATTTCCGTCCGGCCCGTGTCTGTCTTTAAAATGATCGTGTCGTCTTCAATGCCTTCGACAAAACCCCGGAAGCGTTTCTGGCCGTTTTCATTCGGCATGTCAGTTTCAATCTTCGCTTCGAAACCTATATAATCCTTGTAATCCTGCAGCGTGATCAGCAAACGGTCGATCCCTGGCGAACTGACCTCGAGGCGGTAAGCGCCTTCGATAAAATTCTCAACATCGAGCGCGACCGAAACCGCATGACTGAGCGCCGTGCATTCCTCGACGCCCATATTGCGTGTGACAGGATCCTCGGCCATAACCTGAATATTGCGGCCGCCGCCTTCGCCGATGATCCTGACGCTGACAAGGCGCAGACCGCGGTCCGATACGACCGGGCTGATGACTTGTGCGATTCTGCTTTCGAGCGGTGTTAACTTCATTTTTTAAAACAAAAAAGGCGGGCTCTTTTTTAAGCCCACCCCTCAACTTTTATTATTGTTAGGATGCTAGGGGAGATATATAGGGCCAATAGCCTTATTTTGCAAGCGTTTTTAGTGAGATTTGCTGAAAAGCAGGTAGGTTTCACGGCGGCCTGCGTCTAAGCCCTTCTGAGCATAACGCGTTGTTAAAAGCCAGTCTTTCGGCATTTTATGGAGGTCTGCCTTGTTTTCGGCGTCCCATTCGAAACGGGGGTGATTGTCCATTTGTTCCGTCATCCATTCTGCCAGCGCCTCGACATCGGTCGCCATGATGAGCAGGGCGCCCGGTTTCAGGACTCGCGCGAAGGCATCGAGGTTTTCAGCGCTGACAATGCGGCGCTTGCGGTGGCGTTTTTTCGGCCACGGATCGGGGTTGAGAATATAGAGCCGGTCCAGGGATTCATTTTTCAGCGAATGAATGATTTTCATAGCATCATCCATGAGGACGCGGACGTTTTTTAAAATGTCATTCCGTTGTAAAACGGGATCGGGTTTCTTAATGGCGCCCCGGTCCCGGCTTCCGCCCGGATGACAGCTTATATCTTTAAGAAAAGCCGCCATGCCGTTGATAAAAGGCTCTGCGCCGAGAAAGGATTTATCTGGATGCACGCGGGTGAGGGCGGCGAGGTGCTCACCGTTGCCGAAGCCTATTTCCATCCAGCATTCATTGTATTTTTGAGCGAAAAGCTGCGCGGGATCGAGATCGGCTTTTTCGCTCAGCGCGGCGGCAGGGATTGAAAGCACCGGCAGGAGTTCTTCCAGAACGGATTTGCGTAAGGCGTTGAGCGGGCGGCCGATGCGCCGTCCATGGACGTGCCGTATATAGTTTTTATGATTATCCGTCATTGCGAGCGATAGCGAAGCAATCCAGTTTTAAAAAGTGTGGATTGCGTCGTTGGCTTTGCCTCCTCGCAATGACGACAATATCTTAACCGATTATTTTCCGCAGCGGTTCAACCAGGTCGAGTTTTTCCCATGAGAAACCCCCATCCGCATCCGGCTCGCGGCCAAAGTGGCCATAGGCTGCCGTGCGCGCATAGATCGGGCGGTTCAGTTTCAGGTGCTCACGGATACCACGCGGGCTTAAGTTCATTAACTGACCTAGCGCTTTAACTAAAACCGCTTCCGGTACTGTGCCCGTGCCGTGCGTGTTGAGGTAAAAGGAAATCGGCTTCGATACACCAATGGCATAAGAGAGCTGAATCGTGCAGCGATCCGCGTAACCGGCCGCGACAACATTTTTCGCCAGATAACGCGCCGCGTATGTTGCAGAGCGGTCGACTTTCGTCGGGTCCTTGCCGGAGAAAGCACCGCCGCCGTGCGGGGCCGCACCGCCGTACGTATCGACAATGATCTTGCGGCCTGTAAGGCCGGCATCACCAACGGGACCGCCGATAACAAAGCGGCCGGTCGGGTTGACGTAGAATTCACTTTCCGGCGGCATCCAGCCTTCGGGCATTACTTTTTTTACGTAAGGACGGACCATTTCCTTGACGTTGGACTGGCTCAAGCCATCGCGGTGCTGCGTGGAGACAACAATCGCGGCAGCGCGTACCGGCATGCCGTCGCGGTATTCCAGGGTAACCTGCGATTTCGCATCCGGCTCAAGATCCGGCAGCGCGCCTGAATGTCGTGCATCGGCGAGCGCTTTCAAAATCAGGTGTGAATAATAAAGCGGGCCGGGCATATAGGCCGGCGTTTCGCGGCAGGCATAACCGAACATGATGCCCTGGTCGCCTGCGCCTTCATCCTTGTCGGTGCCCACATTTGCATCAACGCCCATGGCGATGTCTGCGGATTGTTGGTGAATTTTTACGGCGATCTGGACTTCTTTCCAGTGAAAATCATCCTGCTCGTAGCCAATGCTCTTAATGCACTCCCGCGCAACTTTTTCGATTTCCTCGGCAGTGACGGGCACTGCCGTGCGCGCCTCGCCGCCGACGAGAACATAATTGGTGGTGGCAAATGTTTCGCAGCCTACGCGCGCCTGCGGATCTTTGGAGAGATAGAGATCAAGCACGGCATCTGAAATACGGTCGCAGACCTTATCCGGGTGGCCTTCGGAAACGGATTCACTGGTGAAAATATAATCTTTCAGATCGACATGCAGGCTGGCAGCCGGATCTTCATTCAGTTTTTGCATGGCTTGTCCTGCATTCTTCAACATGGTCGCTTATCCCGTTTTCTTACTTATAAAATGGTGCTCGCGTCAGGCGGTAAAACTAGAGGCAGAGCGCACAGGATGCAAGATTTATATAAGCGGAATGCACGTGTTCAGGAATTGTCTATTTTCTTGGACATGTTCTTGACGAACTTCATAATGTCCTTACGCAGGGCGGGGTCTGTGATCGAGTAATAGGCCCGCAGGAGGTCCGTCGTTTCCTTGGTATCCATGATGTCATTGGCGGCAAAGGCTTCCTGCTCATTATCGGTAAAGCCGGGAGCGACAATTTTGTGCTTTTTGCCTTTTATCTCCATCTGATCAAAGAAGTAGTCGACCGGGACATTCAGGATGCGGCCGAATTCGAACAGGCGACCGGCGCTGATACGGTTGGCACCTTTTTCATATTTCTGAACCTGCTGGAAGGTCAGCCCGATGGCTGCCGCCAGTTTTTCCTGGCTCAAACCGAGCAAAGCACGACGGATACGCAGGCGTTTCCCGACATGGACATCTACGGAGTTAGGAGTTCCCTTTTTATTCTTCATCGTCATGGCTTCCTGATTACGAAAAAATAATTACATATTATACAGAATTAATTCCATACACGATGATGACGAAGGTGTGCAAGATTTTCTTTAGGATATATCGCACAAAAAAATTTTCCACCTTTTTAGTCGGGGGCCTTTTGACGGGCTCCGAATATGGTAAAAAATCCAAATAAAACTAAAAAAATCAATGTAATAATAAAATTCTTCCGTGGGCTGATATCCAGCCGGGCGGGAATGTCCCCGACCTGTGTATTTTTTTCAAACAAAGTGGATTCCGCACGAATCCGCCCATAAGGGTCGATTATGCCCGAAATCCCGGTGCTGGCGGCCCGGATGACCGGAATTCCCTCCTCAACGGCCCGGAATAAGGCTTGGGCAAAGTGCTGGTGGGGGCCGGGGCTGACCCCATACCATGAGTCGTTGGTGATGTTGATAATGACGTCAGGCTTATCCTTACCGGTCAGCTGGCCGGAGAAAATGATCTCGTAACAGATAACCGGGCTGTATTTCAGACCTTCCGGCGTGTGCAGGGTCGCGGGGCCACCGCCCAGCTTGAATCCCGCGAACTCGGCAACAGGCTTGAGCGGGATATATTTCTGAAAGGGAATGTATTCGCCGAACGGGACGAGATGATGTTTGCTGTAAATGTTCGACAACTGCCCGGTCTTGTCGATGGTGGCGAAAGAATTCGAATAGCTTTCATCGTCATTTTTCTGGAGCAGGCCACTCATGATGTAAGCCGGCGCGCGGTATTGACTGAGAGCTTGCGTCAGGAATTGCATCGCGTTCGGATCTTTCAACACCCAGTGGCTGAGCGCGGTTTCCGGCCAGATTATGTAAGTGGTTTTGCCCGTGTCCGTTTTTTCATCCGGCAAGGACATATTCGCCTGCAGCGTGAAATGCTCCCACATTTTCTCCGCTTTCCATTTTTCGGATTGCGGAATATTGCCCTGGATGATTTTGACTTGCGCGTTTTCGAGCACGGCGTCGCCGGCGTGATCGAGACGCCAAGTGCCGTAGATGAAAAATGCAATGAAGATGGAATAGAGAACCGCACCGGTTATGATTTTCTGCCGCTTTGAGGACTGCCCGTACGTATAAAAAGCCGGGAAAACCAGCCACAGAATCGTCAACCAGTTCAGGACATATATATTGCTGAAGGACAGGCTCTGCACGATTTGCGGGATACTTGCCCAGGTATAGCCGAAGCTGTTCCATGGAAATCCGGTGAAGACGAAGCTGCGCAGCCATTCGAAAAACGCCAGCCATGCGCATAAGGCGAGAAAACCCGGCAGGATTTTGACATTTGAAAATCTCACCGCGCAAAAGGCGCCGAGACCCATGAAGCAGGAGAGCAGGGCAGGAAGGCCGGCGACAGCAATGGGGAGCATCCAGACAAACGGGTTGCCGTCGACAAGAAGGGCGTTGCTGATCCACAGCAACCCCATGACGAAATAGCCGAAGCAGAAAAACCAGCCGTATAATAATGCGCGGGATGGTGTTGCTCCCGTCAAAAGCACGTAGAGGTAACCAAGACACGGGAGGAGCAGGATCCAGAAATTCGTGGGCGCCATGGCGAGCGCGCCCAGCCCGCCGATGATAAAACAAACGAGCAGGGTGAGTGTTAAGTTCTGACCTGATAAAGACGGAGAAATTTTCATCATTTATAAAATTATACCGTCATTGGGAGGAGCGTCAGCGACGAAGCAATCCACTTTTAAAAAGTGTGGATTGCTTCGCTCATTCCATTCGCTCGCAATGACGGTGTTGATGGTTGTCATTTGGTTTTTTTATGGCCCGGAATTTTCTTTATACGCAGGAGATTAACATGCTGGGGTTCGGCATCAAGCACTTCGAAGACCATGCCGGTTTTGTGTTTTATTTTCTCGCCGCGCACGGGGACACGTCCTGCCAGTTCCAGTACGAGGCCGCCAATCGTATCGCTGGAATCTCGTTCATCGGGCGTCAGGATAAAACCAAAGCGCTGTTCAAATTCTTCGATCGTATAGCGCGCGTCGGCCGTGACGGAGCCATCCTCGCGCATAATGATTTTCGGCAGCTCAGCCGTATCGTGCTCGTCATGCACCTCGCCGATAATCGCTTCGAGAATGTCATTAACAGTGACCAGTCCGTCAATGCCGCCGAATTCATCGACAACGAAAGCCATGTGACGGCGGCGCTGGCGCATTTTTTTCATCAGGTTCAGTGTCGTCATGGCCGGTGAGACAATCGGCGCATCGGTGACAAGTTTTTCAATTTCGATTTCTTCGCCGCGGGCCAGCGTCGCGAGCACGTCCTTGATGTGGATTGTACCGAGCACGTCATCGAGTGTGCCCTTGTAAACCGGGATACGACTGAATTGCCGCCGCGCCAGCAGTTCAAGCAGCTCACTTTGGGTGAGGGAGGAATCTAGGGCAAAAATATCGCCCCGGGGGATCATGACGTCGATGGCGGTCAAATCGCGCAGCTTGAGAATATTGGTGAGGAGGACACGCTCCTGCTCGGTGATGAGGCCTTCCTCGAAATTTATGCCGGACGAGGCGGCAGGGTTTTCCTGCGCCGGCCCATTTTTCTGTTTTTTCAGCCAGCCGGAAAGCCGGCCCGGCTTTTTTTCGGGAGAGGATAGGGGAGATGGCCGGGAATTTTGTGCGTCGTTCGTCATTTTACGGAGACGCACTATCGCATAAAAACCTAGAGTTCATAAGGATTTTTTATACCAAGAGTTTTCAGAATCTGAATTTCGAGGGATTCCATGCGCTCCGCTTCGTCTTCGCTCTCATGGTCGTGGCTGAGAAGATGAAGTAAGCCATGGATGACAAGATGGGATAAATGATCTTCAAAAGATTTTTGCGCATCGTCTGCCTCGCGCCGGATGGTTTCAAGACCGAACACAATGTCACCGAGCAGACCCGCCACCTTGCCGGTAAAAATTTCCAGCTGCGGGAAGGATAAAACATTGGTCGGTTTATCCTTGTCCCGGTAATCGCGGTTGAGATCCTGCACGAAGGCATCATCGGCCAGTACGATGCTGACCTCACCTTCGCCCTGCAGATCCAAGTGGCGGAAAGCAGCGCGCAGGGCTTGTTCAACGAGCGTATTGACTGCCGGCCAGTCACCGGATTTTTGCGTGATGTCGATTTCAATCGCGCCAGACAAAGGGATTTCAGTTTTTATTGTCGTAGGCATCAATGATCTTGCCGACGAGCGGGTGGCGCACAACGTCGCTCTTGGTGAATTCAATGAAGGCAATCTCATTAATGCCGCCAACCGTCTCAACGGCATCACGCAGCCCGGATTTAATGCCGACGGGCAGATCGGTCTGCGACATATCACCGGTGATTACGGCATGCGACCCTTCACCAAGACGCGTGAGGAACATTTTCATCTGCGTTGCCGTGGTGTTCTGCGCCTCGTCGAGAATAACAAACGCATGCGCCAGCGTACGGCCGCGCATAAACGCAAGCGGGGCGATCTCGATCTCTCCGGTTTCCATGCGTTTCATCATGATATCCCACGGCATCATGTCATTAAGCGCGTCGTAGATGGGGCGTAAATACGGATCGACCTTTTCCTTCATGTCACCGGGCAGGAAGCCGAGACGCTCTCCCGCTTCGACGGCGGGACGGCAGAAAACGAGGCGCTCCACCTCGCCATTAAAGTACATATTAACGCCCGCGGCCACGGCCAGGTAGGTCTTGCCCGTACCGGCAGGGCCAAGCCCGAAGACCATAGGATGCTTCTGGATCGCCTCGATATATCTCGCCTGCATCGGCGAGCGGGGCGAGATGACTTTTTTCTTTGTCCGCAGCGCGCCGGATTCTTCGCGCTCATGTACGCCGTTGCTTTTATTGCGGCCCTGTTTGTGATCGTCATGGATAAAACGAAGCGCGGCGTCAATCTCGGCGGTGCCGACATCTTGTTTTTTCACGAGCTTGTTCCACAATATGTCAAGAACGACTTCCGCTTTCTCAATCGATTGCTCAGGGCCTGACAGCGTAAGCCGGTTGCCACGATCGGCTATCGCGATACCGAGCTTTTTCTCAAGATAATTAATGTGGGAATTATGTTCACCGAAAAGAAGGGGGACGAGCGCCTTGTTGTCGAATTCAAGCGTGCGGTTCTGGGGCAAAAAATATCAAACCTTTCCGGGCTGTAGCCTGTTATTTTATTATACACTATTCCTGAATAAATAGAGAACCATTTGATTTTTTCAAGGGTTTAGGCCGCTTCAGCCAGCATGATTTCTCCGGTCAGGGAGTTTTCAAACCCCTCACTGATATGGACATTTATGGTCTGGTTCATAAGGCGGTCATTGCCTCTCACGTAGACGGACTGATTGTAGGGCGTCTTGCCGATCAGCTGGCCAGGTTTTTTGCCGTGGCGGTCGAAGAGGACAGGCAAGGTGAAACCTTCCATGCGCTTGTTATAGGCAAGTTGCTGCGCGCGGATCAGCGTCTGTATATCCTGCAGACGTGCGCCAGCGATTTTATCGTGCACGAGATTTTTCATGATGGCGGCGGGTGTTCCGGGACGGACGCTATATTTGAAGGAATAGGCGGAGCCGAAACCTACATCGCGGACAAGCTGCATCGTGGCTTCGTGGTCTTCATCGGTTTCACCCGGGAAGCCGATAATGAAATCGGAAGAAAAACCAATATCCGGGCGCACCTTGCGCAGCTTTGCGATGATCTCGCGATAAAAGTCACCCGTATGCTTGCGGTTCATGGCTTTAAGGATTTTATCAGAGCCGCTCTGAACCGGGAGATGCAGGAACGGCATGAGTTTTTCGTGCGCGTGGGTTTCGATCAGCGCGTCATCCATATCGCGCGGGTGCGATGTGGTGTAGCGGATGCGTTCCAAACCGTCGATCTCGGCGATTTTTTCGATGAGTTTGCCGAGACCCCAGATTTTTCCGTCCGGGCCTTGGCCGTGAAAGGCATTCACATTCTGGCCGAGCAGGGTGATTTCTTTCGCGCCGGTATCGACCAGGCGCTTGGCTTCGTTCACGATGCCGTTTACATCGCGCGAATATTCCGAGCCGCGCGTATAGGGGACGACGCAGAAGGTGCAAAACTTGTCGCAGCCTTCCTGGATCGAAAGAAACGCAGAGACGCCCTGCTGCCATTGTTCCTCGGGAAGCAGGTCGAATTTGGAAATGGCGGGGAATTCCGTGTTGACGATGCGGGCGCTGCCATAGGCGCCGATGGCTTGGGCTACCATCTCGGGGAGTTCGTGATATGTTTGCGGCCCAAAGACCATGTCGACATAAGGCGCGCGCTCGAGGATAAAATCGCCTTCCGCCTGCGCAACGCAACCGGCGACGGCCATCAATAATGTTCCGCCCTGTTCCTCGCGCGCGGTTTTATGCGGCTTGAGACGGCCGAGCTCGGAGAAAACTTTGTCGGTGGCTTTTTCGCGGATGTGGCAGGTATTGAGGATGATCATATCGGCATCATCCGGGGTTTCCGTCGTTTTATAGCCCAGCGGCGCCAGCACGTCAGCCATGCGCAGACTGTCATAGACATTCATCTGGCAGCCCCAGGTCTTGATGTAGAGTTTGCGCGCGGTCATGGGGGTTTAAGTACTATGAATATTAAGTGTTTTTCAATGTTTTTAACTTTAATACATGGAGATAACAGCGATTTTGGTTGCTTTCAGGATCTTAAATTCGCTATCGATAACGCCAATCTTGACGAATCCCGACCGGAGCCTCCATGAACAGACTTTTTCTTACCCCCCTTGCCTTGATGATTTTCCTGCCCCATGCCGCTTTTGCAGGCTGCTATTCCAACAAGGAAATCGAGGCCGAGCAGGGCATCCGCATTCACAGCGAGCTGATGATCATCGGCCTGAACTGCCAGCATATGGCGACGCGTAACGGTGAGAATCCGTTTGGCATATACAAGACGCTGACGGCCCAGCATGCCGACCTGTTCGCGGAATATGAAACCACCATGATCAGCTATTACAAGGCGAGCGGCGCTGCCAAACCAGAGGCCAGCCTGAACACCATGCGCACCAATTTCGCCAACAAAATCTCCCATGATGCGGCTACCATGCGCCCGGATATCTTTTGTGCCCAGAATATCAAGCGGATGGACCGCATTTCTGATATGTCACGTGAAGATTTAAAACAGTGGGCGGGGACGTTTAACAGCGCTCATCCTGTTTCTCAGCCTGTTTGCGCAAGCGCTGTCCAGTAAATATAAATTAATCGTCATTCCGAGGCGGAACCGAGGGATCTGATCCTTTATGACACGCCAAAGATCCCCCGCATACGCTCGGGATGACGGTTCTTGTGATTTCTCCTGTGTATAACCTTGCCAAGCCCGCTTGTCTTCAGATCCTGCACGTGGCCTGATCATTTCCGTTTCCACATCCCAGAACCGTTTCGCCAAGGAGCTTCCCGCATGCCTGATGTTGCCGCTTTTAAAAGAACACTGGAGCAAGACGAGAGCAACACGCCAGCGCCGGACATAAAACTGGACATACGGGCCGAGCGAACGGGGAAAATGCAGGCACGCGTTTCCGGCCTCGGCAATCTGAAAATTTCTCCCCGCTCTTACCCGGTCATGACCGAGGAAGCGTCGGAGAATGATCCACCGGTCGTGCTAGCGCGTGATGAATTCGACAAAGAAGACGCCGCTTTCACTAAAGCGCGCGCCCGTTCGCTTATCCTGACCCGCCTTGTCATGAGCGTCTTTACTATCGGATGGCTCTGGCTGTGCGCCGCTTACCTGATTACACACAGCGCGGAAGTTTCCACGCTGACCTTGCAGGCGCTCAGTTCGCTGATCATGGCGGTATTTGTGCCACCGGCGCTGGTATGGATAAGTATTTCAGCTCTGCAGAGACAAAGCGACGTCAACCGTTATACGCGCGCCCTGCGCCATGAACTGGAATCGTTACTGTTTCCTTCGGAAGGTACCGCGCACCGCGTGAACGAGGATATCGAACGCCTCTGCCGTCAGGCCGCGGATATTTCCAAAACGACAAATACAGTTCTGCAATCACTGAAAGGTGCGCGCAAGGACCTGCACGAAGAGATGCGCGGATTTTCCTCCTTCTCAAAAAAGGCGGGCATGCATATCGATCACCTCGCGGAATCCCTGCAGACGCGCGTTGAAAAACTTTCCAGTCTGACGCAGGAAATCGAAGAGCGTACTAAATCCATCGATGAGCGCGTTCGTGCGGGCACAGAGATCTGGGATCAGGCGACACTTAAGGTTGTCGAGCAGGCTGCGGCAATGGAGTTTTCCATCACGCAGAATACATCGAAAATCATCGAGGCGGCCGATAAGGCGCTTGCACAGTCGAAAGAGGCGGAAACCAATATCAGCCAGGGCTGCACCAACCTTACCGAGACAATCGCCAGTGCCGAAGTCAGCTTTACTACGATGGCGGGCCAGTTCGAGACGCATAAAACCGATCTCACGGATGCTACCGAACATGTTGCGCATGAATCTGAGCGTATTTCCGACATTATCGTCAGCGGAATCCGCAATATCGAGGATGCAGCCAGAGACAGTTTTGCCTCCGTCGAACAAGTCATCGGCAAACTGGACAAGCAGCGTGAAACTTTCCGCAGCGACCTGCAGACCTTCACCGATCATTCCGGCAGCATCACGACTTCGATTGATTCCAACGTCGAGAAGCTGGAAAACGCTGTTATACTTACCATTACCAAGACAGATGAGCTGGAGCAGAGCATAGACCGCAAGACAGCATCCTTGCGCGAAATCGTCCAGAACATCGCCCGCGAAGCTGACAGTATCGAGGAAACCGGTGTACAGGCCGCCAACCGTCTCGGCTCCGCCATGTCCGTCGCTATCGAAGGTGCGGAGACTATTGGTCTCGCTGTACGGCGCTCCGTCGAGCAGCTGGAACAGGCCACGTTGTCATCCAAATCGCAGGCGGAAGAGCTTATGCAGTCGACGAGCGTTCATATCGAAAATCTCGACAGTTCCACCCGCCGCAACGCGGAAACAATTCAGAGCGTTGCATCACTGATTGAAGAAAATCGTGCGAAGATTGAAAATCTTTCAGAAAATACCCGCGCCCAGCTTGCGGATCTGTCGGGATCCATTGAACAGCAGAAAGAAAAATTTACGGAATTTTCGGAGAATTTCGTTCAGACCATGCGCGATGCAAGCACGTCCTTCGATCATCCTCTGAAGGAAATCCAGTCAGCATCACTTGACGCGGGTGCGCGTCATGCGGAAATCGCAACCGTTCTTGAACGCCGCGTCGCCGAACTCAACGCGGCCGGCACGCGCGCCGAGAGCAGCGCGGAGAGTATCCGCTCCATCCTGCACGGGCAGGCGCATGAAATCGCAACCATGGCCGTGAAAATTTCCACGGAAGCGCAAAGCATTAATAAAGCGATGCTGGAGCAAAAAGACAATCTCTCAGGCCAGGTCCGGCAATCACTGCAGGATATTGAACAGGTTCGTGGCCAGTTGGATGCACAAACCGATCACCTGAAGACTATATCCCAAAATGCAGCCGAAGATATCAGCGCTCTGGGTATAGGCATTGCCGCCAAATCCGAAGCGATCATCGGTCCTGTCAAAGAGACACTGGCCAATCTCACTGCGGTGGATGAATCTCTGGCCGCCAAAGCCATGCTGATCAAAGAGCGCACCGATACAGCCGCCCGTGCCATTGGGAACTTGAATGAAACGCTTGCAGCCAATGTCGAAGCCGCTGCGCCGATTTACACGAAGGCCGCAGAACAGGCGACCGAGGCACACCTGCAATTTGAAATCCTGAAAGAAGGTTTTGAGCAAACCAGCGAAAGCACGCTCGGCCGCCTTAAGGATATGGGTATCGTGTTTAACGAGCGCCTGCATGCTTTGAAAAAACAGTCTGGAGAGGCAACGGAGTCTATTACGATCTATAGCGACAGGCTGGAACAACGTATTGGTAATATGAACACCGCGCTCGGCGAATCCGCCGAAAAAATCCGCGGCGTTTCCGCGCAGCTTGAGCGTCAGCCGTCGGATATTCATCTGATTACCGACCAGTCGCTGCTAAAAATTGAGAGCATGCAGAAAATTCTTAATGAATATTTCCATGAATTCGCGGCGTCCGTCGAGCAGGCGGTTTCGCAGTTGCGCACAGCGGGCGGCACATTTATCGAACAATCCCGT
Organism: Alphaproteobacteria bacterium; assembly: GCA_052387095.1. Classification (GTDB taxonomy): domain Bacteria; phylum Pseudomonadota; class Alphaproteobacteria; order Micavibrionales; family Micavibrionaceae; genus JBQTJN01. The sequence goes on along the minus strand of JBQTJN010000058.1, from coordinate 7,504 downwards.
ACGCTCAAAGATGAGACAGGACGCGCGGTTGAAGGGCTGGAACATGCAGGCAAAACGGCAGCGCAACAATCCGGCGCCTTTGGTCAGTCGGCCGAACAAACAGCCCGCATGGCGCGGAACACATTCGCGCAGGTCGAACGCGAGGCCAATACACTTGTTGAAAAAGCAAGGATGAGCCTGTCCGAACTGCAAAAAGCCAACGATACATTTTCCATTCGCTCCACGAAAATGGCGGAGCAGATGAAGGCATCCCTCGCGACTTCGGAAAAATACGGCGACGAATTCAAGAGACAGGCCATATCGGTGTCGGAAGCTTCCACGCAATCTGTCGATGATATCGGCAAAGCGATGGGCGCCCTGCAGGCAAAAGTCACGGAAGTCGGTCGCGCCACACATTCTGTCAGCGTCGAAATTAAGGATGCGCAGGAAAATCTTGGCGCGGAGTCCGAACGTTTCCTCAGCCTCTCGCGGACAGCTGCGGAGACAGCACGCGATGCGACGGTGATTTTCGGCAAGCAGTCGGAATCGCTGTTCAAGGCCGCGCAGGACGCCATACGCACCGCAGAAGATGTTAAAAAAGCGGAAATGCAGGCACAGCGCAACGGATTCTTAAGCGCGACCAAATTTATCGTCGAGAGTCTGTATTCATTGTCGGTGGATATGACCCGTATGCTGGACGGTGATATTTCGGAGAAGACCTGGAAAGCGTTCCAGCGCGGCGATGTTTCGGCTTTCGCCCGTAAACTTGCCGAGACCGGCGACAAGTTCCCGATGGACAAGGCGCGCGGGAAATTTGTTGGTGATACGGAATTCCGTACCTACGTGCAGCGTTATATCCGCCAGTTCGAGGAGCTCTACGTCCAGGCGCTTGAAAATGACCACGGGGCGCTGCTGAGCACAACCATCGGCACAAGCGAAACGGCCAAGCTGTACCAGTTCCTGTGTGCCATAGCGGACAAAGAGCCCAAAACGTCGCAAGAAATCCTGAAAGCGGCGTAAAAGCCTATTGATCGCCGCGTATGGATTCGTGATAATAGACGCATGGAAAACATAGATAAAACGAAATTCTGCCAGGGCATTTCCGACATATCCGACAGCTATTCCGGTTTTATCATCGACCAGTGGGGCGTTCTTCATGACGGGCACAAACCTTACGATGGCGTGGTTGATTGCCTCAAGGAGCTCAAGAACCGCAATAAATACATCCTGATTGTCTCGAATTCCGGCAAGCGGGCGGAGCAGAACCGCGACCGCATGAAGGAGATCGGGATTTCTCCGAACCTTTATGATGAGATCATCACATCCGGCGAAATGACATGGCAGGGCCTGAAAAACCAGGATAATGGATTTTTCCGCAATCTAGGCAAGAAAGGCTACCTGATCACGCGCGGCAAGGACCGCTCGATCGTCAACGGGCTGGACATTCAAATCGTCGAGGACGTCAAGGACGCCGAGTTTTTGATCATCAGCGGCGCGGATTCACCGGAAAAAACGCTTGAGGATTACGAGCCGGTTTTAAAGGTCGCCGTCCGCAAGCAGATGATGGCGATCTGCGCCAACCCGGATACGCGCGGCATCATGGGCGCCGAAGATCTGATGGGTCCCGGCACGCTGGCGCGCCGTTACCAGGATTTCGGCGGCGTCGTACATTTCATCGGCAAGCCGCACCAGCCGATTTTCCAGCATTGCATCCAGATCCTGCAAAAGCGTGATATCTATCCCGGCGAAACCATCATGATCGGCGATGCCATGGCGCATGACATTCTCGGCGGCTCGCTTGTGAACATCGATACATGTCTTGTGAAGTGCGGCCTGCACGCACCGAACTTTGAAAACGCGAAAACACCATTCCAGACGCACCGCGCACTTGAACTGCTGGTTAACCAGTATAATAAGGTGCGGCCGAAATACCTGGTCGAGCGGCTGGAGTGGGGCAGGGCCCTGCCGGACCGCAAGCATAAGAAGCGGAAGCTGAAAGCTTAAATCCTAGGCGGCAATAAAACCCGCATAGCCTCTTTGATTTCAGGGATCTTGCGCAAGGTGGCAGCTTCACCTTCCGCGATCAACTCACGGGCTTTTTCAAACTCCAGCAGACCGATATGACCGATGCGGGGCTTGATGTGAACGTCGGGCGGGTCACCGGCGAGGCGGGAACGTGTCAAACGGTCCTGCGTGATGCCGAGCGCGGAGATCATGACGCCGAACAGGCTGGGGCGGTCTTTCTCGCGGTTGAAAAGGCGCTCGCTGAGACTGGTGCGCACCTTTGCCTGTTCCTCGGGCGGAACATCCTTGTCGTTGAACAGATCGAAACCCGCGACCGTGGGGTAAGAATTTCCGGGCTTGGCGGCCTTGCCGATAATGTCGGTGTGCAAGTCGACGGCGATCACCATGCGCGCGCCCATGGCCTGCGCCGCGTTGACGGGCAGGGGATTGACCAGCGCGCCATCGACCATGAATCTGTGATTGCGCTCCACCGGCGGAAAAACCCCGGGCAGGGCAAAAGAAGCACGCATGGCGTCAACGACAGTGCCCTTGCGGATCCAGACCTCGTGGCCTGTGAGGAGATCAGCAGCAATCGCTACAAAAGGCGCGGGAAGATCTTCCATCAACATGTCGCCGAGATTGGCCGCGAGAAGAGTTTCCAGTTTTTTACCGCCGATGAGGCCGGCGCTGCGAACACGGAAATCGAGATAGGATAGAACCTTGAACCTGTTGAGCGACATCGCCCATTCTTCAAGCATCGGCAGCTTGCCGGCGAGGTAACTGCCGCCTACAACGGCGCCGATGGATGTCCCCGCGATGATACCTGGAAAAATACCGTGATTGTTGAGCGCCCTTAAGACCCCTATATGGGCAAAGCCCCGCGCAAGGCCGCTTCCCAAGGCCAATCCCACCTCCGGCGCCAATTTGCCGGTCTCCGGCGGAAGACCCTTTTCACCCTCAATCTCTGTCATAACTTGCAGTTTCTCCCTATTGCATTATAACACAGGGTCGACACCGGAAACATAGCCATGACTGCTGCGCTGCCAAAAATCAACAGCTTCAACCTTATGAGAAGGCTTATAAAAATCTACCTGCGGCCTTATTTCGGGACGCTGGGGCTGGCCAGTATTTTCATGCTGATCGCAGCCGCCATGACGGCCATGATTGCCAAGCTAATGCAACCGATCCTTGATGACGTTCTGAACGGGCATAACGCGGCGATGATCGTCCCCGTTGGTATTACCGTCCTGGTTGTTTTCGTTGTGCGCGGTCTTTCGACCTATCTGCATACGGTGCTGATGAACAAGATCGGCCAGTATGTCGTTGCCGATATCCAGAAAGAACTGTTCTCGCATTTTCTTACGATGGATATGACGTTTTTCAATGCCAACCCGAGCGGGCAGTTGATCAGCCGCGTCATTAACGATGTCAATGTCATGCGCCAGGCTGTGACGGACAGCATGACGGGCTTCGGCAAAAACTTCCTGACACTTGTATTCCTGATCGGCGTGATGTTCTACCAGGACTGGAAGCTGGCGCTGGCGGCGCTGACGATTTTCCCGTTTGTCGCGTATTTTGTAGTTTATTTAGGCCGTAAACTACGAACTATCTCACGGCGCACACAAAATGAAATGGCGAATTTGTCCGACCGACTGTCGCAGATTTTTCAGGGGATCAGGCAGGTTCACGCCTACGGCATGGAAGCGCACGAGACTGAGCGCGCCGGTGAAGCGATCTTGAAAGTGCGCAAGCTCAATATGAAATCGGTACGGGTTGGAAATATTTTGATGCTGGTCAACGAGACTCTGATTGGGCTCGTGCTGTTCGGTATTATTATTTACGGCGGCTACCAGGCTATCGAAGGAAAAATGACAGCCGGACAACTGGCATCTTTCCTAGCGGCTTTCACGCTGGCTTATGAGCCGATGAAAAAAACCGCGCGCCTGAATGCCATTGTACAGATGGGCCTCGGCGCGGCGGAGCGCGTTTTTGAAATGCTGGACCTTCGTCCTTCCATCACTGACCGTACCGACGCCGTTACATTACAAGCCAACCAGCCAGAGATTTCCTTTGAGAATGTCGAATTCCAGTACGCGCAGGCGCAGACATCCGCCCTGAACGGTGTCAGTTTCACCGCCATGCCCGGCAAGGTGACGGCGCTGGTGGGACCGTCCGGCGGCGGAAAGACGACGATCATCAACCTGATCCCGCGGTTGTATGATGTTTCAGCCGGGACGATAAAGATCAACGGCCAAGATATTCGTGATTACACGCTGGCATCCTTGCGTGCCCGCATCGCCCTGGTGTCGCAGGACATCACGATTTTCGACGATACGATCGCCGCCAACATTGCTTACGGTTCGCCGGGTGCGGATATGGAATACGTTATGGATGCCGCGCGCGCAGCAGCGGCGCATGACTTTATTTCCAGTTTCCCGGAGCAATATGAAACCCGCGTCGGCGAGGATGGCACGAGGCTTTCCGGCGGCCAGCGTCAGCGCATTGCCATAGCCCGCGCTGTTTTGCGCAATGCGCCGATCCTGCTGATGGATGAGGCGACCTCTGCGCTCGATAATGAATCGGAGAAGACCGTGCAGGATGCGCTTAAAATTTTACAGGAAGGGCGCACCACCATCGTAATTGCCCACCGGCTTTCCACCGTGCGCGCGGCCGATCAGATCATCGTGCTGGACAAGGGGCAGATCAGCGAGCGCGGACGCCACGAAGAGCTGATGGGGACCGGCGGGCTTTACAAAAAGATGTATGAGACAGGGTTGAAGGGGTAATATCAGCCGTCATCGTGAGCGAACAACCTCTTAAAGGAGTCATTCTTAGGCGAAGCCGAAGAATCTCCTGAATTTAATAGATCCTTCGCCTAACGGCTCAGGATGACTTCATGTTCTGGATTACCTCGTCGCTTGCAGTTCCTCGCAATGACGATTCTCATATTGCATCCAGCCTGATTTTTACGCACAATAGAATGCCATTTAAAAGGATACTTCATGCTCTGCAAGGGCGCCATTTCCGGAAAATCCGCCACCGCCACTGAAGACACAAGCGTCGAGGATGCGCTTGCTATGCTTAAAAAGGGGAGCGTCGAAGCGCTGGTCGTAACGGATGCGGCCGGCAAGCCCGCCGGAATTTTTTCCATCGCCATTCTTCTTAAAAACCTGCTGCCCGTTTCCGTGCCGGTCGAAGGTATTGAAATGAACATGACCGTGAGCGCTGCGCCCGGCATCGCCAAGCGGCTCAAGAACATGGCGCTCCTGCCCGTCAGCGCCATCATGGAGCGCAAAGTTCACACCGTTCCGGATTCTGCGCAACTGTGGGAAGGCATACAGATTCTTCTCGCGTATAAAATGCCTGTGCTGGTGGTTGATCCCGAAACCGGCAAGGCCACAGGCATCATGACCGCGCAATCGGCCTTTGAAGAACTGGACCGTCTTAAGGAGAGTGCATGATCAAAGTAATTCGTTTATGGGCGCTGCTGGTTTTTATCGTGGGGCTTTCAGCGTGCGCGCCTGGACATGCCGCACAGGATTCTAAAGCTGCCCCAACCGCTGCCAGCACCGTTTATGTGCAGACCGCGGATGGATCAAAAATTATGTTCCATGTCGAGCTTGCTGTCACCGGCAGCGAACAGCAAAAGGGCCTGATGGGCCGGGAGAGCATGGAAGACAATGCGGGCATGCTGTTTCTTTTTGAATCCACCGGCCGCCGCAGTTTCTGGATGAAGGATACGCTGATCCCGCTGGATATGCTCTTCCTGGCTCCGGATGGGGAGATCCGGCATATTCATCACATGGCGCAGCCCCTGAATGAATCGCGTATCACCGCCATCGAGCCGTTCAAAGGGGTGCTCGAAATTAACGGCGGCATGGCCGCCAAACTGGGGATCAAGGAGGGCGATCATGTTCTGCACGATGCTTTCCGCAATGTACTTGCCCAATAAGGAGCCTTCCTGTAGAAACAGGCCTCCAGTATGGAACGGAGTGTAGCGCAGCCTGGTAGCGCATCTGCTTTGGGAGCAGAGGGCCGGAGGTTCGAATCCTCTCACTCCGACCATTTTCTCTAGGCCTTGATATTCGAACCTCCTTGTTTTAAAAGAGCGCAACGGAGTTGCGCGGGTTCGAATCCTCTCGTTCCGGCCATTTCTTTAAATGTGATTTTTGCTATATCCGAGGTCATGAAAGCCCGCATTTACAAACCCTCTAAAACCGCTACCCAGTCGGGCCGCGCCGGCCGCATGGAAGACTGGATTCTGGAATATGAGCTGGAAACCAGGCGTGAGCCTGAATCACTGATGGGCTGGACCTCGTCGGGGGATACGCTGAACCAGGTGCGCCTCGGTTTCGCGACGCTGGAGGAGGCTAAAAGCTTCGCCGAGAAAAAGGGGCTCACCTACCAGGTTACGCCGGCACAGGTCCGTAAAGTGAAACCGCGTAATTATGGCGATAATTTCAAGTATTCCAGCCTGACCGAACATAAATAAATCCAAATCAGGGGATGAATTCCGTGACAGGATTATTTATAATCCCGGAACTATCCGCTGCGCCTAAGACCCCGTAGCTCAACTGGATAGAGCACCTGCCTTCTAAGCAGGGGGTTGCAGGTTCGAGCCCTGCCGGGGTCGCCATTAGCTTTGCTGGAAATCCACGTCCAATTCGTTTGAGCCTAAAGCCGCCAATCGCTTTTGCCATTCGGGCGTTATTGTAGAGCCGGCGACACGTTGGAATTGCCTTTCGAGGGCGCATGTAATCTTATAGACATGACCCTCTTTATCTTTTGTATTTTTAAAAATATTCCGGAGATCAAAAGGCGTAAATATAAGTTGGTTTGAGATTATATAAGTTTTTCCCGGCGAGTCAGGTTCACGCCCTTTATCATACAAAACTGCCGCTTGATAATCATAAGTTTGTTCACCAAATCGCACACACGGCCTTCGCCCCATTTCCATGATTTCGGAGAATATAGCCCTGTTTTTAAGATTTGTAAGAAGCGGGTTATCTTGATCCAAATCAAACAAAATATCCGCTGCCAAATCTTCATGCTCACTTTCAAGGCAAAGATCATAAAGCTTTTCAATATCGGAAGGTTTTAGACTTGATTGAAGGGAGGGTGCGTTTCTAAGGCAATGTAAAATTAAATAAGCTTGATATGGCTTACCTTCATTTAAATTGTAGCGGTAGCTTGTCGCAATTTGTTCTGCTAATAAAGCTTCATCCAGACCTTGGGACGAAACCTTAGTCATAGCTTCAAGAAGCCCATCAACAAATTGGATAGGGTTAAAATTATCTTGCACGCGAAACCTCATTTATTTGAAATATGTATATCTCATATTTTTTAATATGTAAATATTTACATGAAAATTCTATGAATTTAATTAAAAATATGTCTAGATAGTGTAGTCACGAGATATTGGCCCAGAGTGCGATGCATCTTATGTGGACGGCGGCGAGGAATGATTTTGTGTTTTTGGCGTAGCGGGTGGCGATGCCGCGCCAGCGTTTCAGGTGCAGGA
>JBQTJN010000057.1:0-32478 GCA_052387095.1 Alphaproteobacteria bacterium | reverse complement strand
TTATAATATTTTTCATAAATACAATATAATTTTTTTGTTTTTGTTTTATATTATCGTCACCCGGGGCGTTGGCGTGGCATCTTCGCTATAAGATAGATTCAAGAGTCCTCGACTTTGCCTCGGAATGACGTAATTTATGACTTGGTTGCATTGCCTACAGCCTAATTTTTCAGTAAATTAAAGATTGCTATTCATTTCACTCGCCCGAATTTCATGTCTTTTCGCATTTGTCTCCCTTTTATTGCTCTCGCTGCACTGACGGTGCTGCCTTCGTGCGCGTATATGATGGATGATTCCATCCAGGACCTGACGGTGGAAACGCCGGGCGCCGAAGACGCAACCTGTCATGTCTATGTCGAGAAACTGCACTACCGTTTCAAGCCGCCGCAGACGCGAAGCATTTCCAAATCGAAACAGGATCTGATTGTTGATTGTCTTGCGCCCGGCAACCGCCATCAGAAGGTGGTTGTGGAAGCTGAAATTGAAAAATCGACCGGCTACAATGTTTTTAACGGAGTCGTTATCGGCGTGGCGTGGGATCATCTGTCAGCCGCCCTGTATAAATATCCGAGCATCATCAAGGTCGATTTTACCAATGCTCCGATCCTGCCGGAAGATATGCCCGACCAGAATAACCCCGATATCCGTCAGCCAGAAGATTATCAGCTGGAGGAATACCGCGCCTCCGTGCCGCGCCTGAATTCCGACAGTGCATATGATGGCGGAACCGGAGAATTAAAGCGCCGCGAGCCCCCGGCGATACAGAAAACGACAAGTACTTATACGGATACTCCTCCGCCTGCGCCATCCGGCCCCGCGAGCGATAAGGGCGATCTTATGCCGGCATCCCAGCAGCCCGTGCCTCTCTATCCCGGACAATAAGTGAAACGCTATTTTTTCTGCGGTGTCGGCGGCAGCGGCATGAGCCCGCTGGCACTTTTTCTCATTCATAAAGGCTATGATGTTTCCGGCTCCGACCGCTCATATGACCAGGGACGCACACCGGAGAAATTTGCAGCGCTGGAAAAAGCGGGTGTAAAGCTGTTTCCGCAGGACGGGACCGGTGTAACGCAGGACATCGATGCACTGGTGGTGTCGAGCGCGGTGGAGGCGGATATTCCCGATATTAGCTCCGCGCAGGCGCTTGATGTGGAGATCATCAATCGTGCAGAGGTGCTGGCGCATCTGTTCAACGAAGCGAAAATCGGAATTGCCGTGGCGGGGACGAGCGGGAAATCGACCGTCACCGGCATGATCGCCACGATCCTGGAAGAGGCGGGGATGGATCCTTCCTTTATCAATGGCGGGGTGGTGCGCAATTTCGGCAGCGGTTTCAAGATCGGCAGGGGTGATGTGTTCGTCACGGAAACCGATGAAAGCGACGGCTCGATTGCGCTGTTCAGCCCGACGGTAGCGGTGCTCAACAATATAGAGCTCGATCACAAGACGATGGAGGAGTTGAAGGCATTGTTCGGCGATTTCACCGAGCGCGCGGGCGTGGCTGTGCTCAACATGGACAATAAAAATGTGGCCGATTTAGGTATCAGTAATGAAAAGAGCATTTGTTACGGGCTGGACAGTGTTTCGCGCCTCAAGCTTTTGCCGGATGGATCGACGTTTACGGTCGATGGCGTTTCCGTGCGCCTGCAAGTACCGGGGCGGCATAATGTCATGAACGCGCTGGCGGCCTTACGCGCGTCGGAAGCGGTTGGTGTCGATATGAAAGTGGCGGGGCCGGCACTGGCGAAATTTGAGGGGATCAAACGGCGTTTCGAGATTGTCGGCACGAAGAATAATATCACCGTCATCGATGATTTCGGGCATAACCCGGACAAGATCCGGGCGACGCTGGAGACGCTGAAGCAATCGAAGGGCCGCGTGATCGTGATTTTCCAGCCGCACGGTTACGGGCCGCTTAAAATGATGGGGCGGGAGATTGCCGATGTGTTCGGGGAGTTGCTAGGCAAAGACGACATGCTGCTGATGCCGGAGGTATTTTATGCCGGCGGCACGGCAGATAAGAGCGTGAGCTCCAGGGATGTCATCGACTGGGCCAGTCAAAAGGGTGTCAAAACGCGGCATTTCGAAAGCCGCGACGACATCCCGGAATTCGCCGCGTTTCATGCGAAGCCGGGGGACCGGATTGTGGTTATGGGCGCGCGGGATGACAGTTTGAGTGTGTTTGCGAAAAATATTCTGGAATCTCTATAACGTCATTGCGAGCGTCAGCGAAGCAATCCATACTTTTTAAAAGTAGATTGCCACGTCGCGGCGATGCCGCTCCTCGCAATGACGATATTATTTGTATTTTTCTTCCAACAACGCAAAAACGGCGCGCACGCCGGTATCCGCGGCGCCTGCAGGGCGGCCGGGGCGGCCGGAATGCTCCCAGGCATAGACATCGAGATGCATCCAGTCCTGATCCGGCGTGATGAATTCCTTCAGAAATAATGCGCTGTACATCAGGTCGCCGGGCACGCCGGAACTGTTATGCAGGGTGGCGACTGTGCTGCAGTTATATTTTTTGTAAGGTTCCCACAGCGGCATCGGCCAGACGGGATCGTCGATTTTAAAGGAAATATCTTTGAGTTTTTCGGCAAGTTTTGGCGCGGTCGAAAAAACCGGCGGGATGTCGGGCCCAAGGCCCGCGCGGGCGGAGCCGGTCAGGGTTGCGAAATCGATGATGAGATCCGGCCTGTTTTCGCAGGCATAGGTAAGGGTGTCGGCGAGAATGAGGCGGCCTTCGGCGTCGGTATTGGTGTTTTCGACGGTGATGCCCTTGCGGCTGGTCATGATGTCGCCGGGGCGGAAAGCGCGGCCGGAGATGGAATTTTCAACAGACGCGATGAGCACGCGCAGCCGCACCGGCAGCATCATGACCATGATGATATGAGCGAGCGCGAGGGCATGCGCGGCACCGCCCATGTCTTTTTTCATCAGCGCCATGGAAGGGCCGGGTTTGATATTGAGACCGCCGGTATCGAAGGCAACACCTTTACCGACAAGCGTGAGTTTCGGATTCTTCGGGTTGCCCCAGTTGAGTTCGATCAGCCGCGGGCGGCGCTCGCTGCCGTCGCCGACCATGTGGATGAGCGGGAAATTTTTGGCGAGTTCTGCGCCTTTCACGACGCTGACCTTTGCCTTGTGGGGCGTGGCCAGTTTGCGGACGGCGGATTCCATCTCGGCGGGCCCCATATCGTTGGAGGGCATATTGACCATGTTTTTCAGCAGGAAAATACTGTCGGTCACGGCTTTGATGCGTTTTTTATCGGCGCCCGCGGGCCAGACGAGAGAAGGCATTTGCAGGATATCTTTTTTATAGAGCCCGAAATAATAGCAGCCGAGCCCCCAGCCGATCGTGTGGGTTTCGAGATCTTTTTTTGCAAAGCCGTTGAAGGTGAAGCTGGAAGTTTTAAGAATATTCGCGGCGAAGGTTTTTTGCAGGAACTGAATTACGGCGCCCATATCCTGCAGGGCGGCGGGTTCGGTAACGCCGGCGATGACGGAGGTTACAGCGCCGGACTCATTCGCGATCAAAAGGCACTGGCCGCTCTGAGCGGCAAAACCGTTATCCCTGATACGAGCGCGAAGACGGGCCGGTTGTTTTTTCAGCCAAGCGGGAAATTCTTTCGCGTGCAGCGGTATTATTTCAATGTTACGGCTTTTTTTAGCGGCCAGGAAAGGGGCTGGGAATTTGAAGGGGTCTGCTTTCATCCCGTCAATTTACCGCAAAAGCGGGGCAAGTTAAATCGCAACATGTAAAATAATTGTTGTTTTTTGTAATTTTATATGTTAGTTACGAAACATGGCTACAGGAAACCATAAAATTCTTATTGCTCTTATCCTTATCGGCGCCTGACGCGCCGCCATATCCTTATTCTCAAAACACATTTCTAAATTGAATTCTTATCCGGTGCTTTTCTCCGGCGGAGAATTTTATTCTTTATCAAACTTATAACACAGGAGCTTTATTATGAAGTCCACTAGAACTGCGTTCGAAGAATCAACATCCGTTTCTGACAAAACCGACGATGATTTTTCTAAGGAAGTCGCTGCCCTTGTCAAGGAAAGATTCGGTTTTTCTCCGGACACAATGCCTAAGGATCCCCAACCCAAGCCCGATAAGGGGGTTTAGCGATGCCGGGGGTCGCTTTGGCACTAGCGCCTGGATGGACGCTGCATGCCGGCGGCCCCCATATTGCCTTGCCCTTACTCAAAGGATTTCTTGAACATCATGGCGTCGAGGCGCGTCTTTATGATCTTAACAATGAAAGTACGCGTTATCTTGGCGTGCATGTGACGGAAGCTGCCGCGCAGAAAGCCTGCTCAACGCCGACGCGTCAATCCATGAATGCGCTTTATTTCGGGGCGGAAGATAGGCTTCAGGAGGTTGCCCGGCCTTTCGGCGGTACATGGTATGCGCAGGAAGGATACAGACATAAGCAATGCGTTCTGTCATCACCGGATTCAGTGCGGAAATATTCAAGGGATGTATCGCCCTTTACGCGCTATTTTGAAGAAGAAGCTGTTCCTCGCATGCTCGAGCAAAATCCGCGCATTATCGGTTTGACTCTGGTGGTGCCGTCGCAGATCCTGCCGACATTCGAGCTGGTACGATTGCTGCGAAAAGCGGGTTATGACGACACCATCGTATTGGGCGGCAACATCGTCACGCGGATTTTTGATGATATGGCGTTGGACTGGGTATTCGACTTGATTGACGGCGCCGTGAAACTACAGGGCGAGCAGGTAATGCTGGATATATACAAGGCTCTTGAAAAGGGCACAGGCTTTAGCGATGTGCCGAACCTGATGTGGCGTAAAGAGGACGGCACAATAGCGGTTAATAAACAAAAGCTGCTGGAACCCGCGGATTTCGTGCAACCGGATTTTGACGGTATGCCGGTGCATGATTATTGGGGCACCAATTACCTGACAATGATCGCGGCCCGGGGATGCTATTACAACCGTTGCTCTTTCTGCGCCATCCCCTTCGGATACGGTGAGCGTGGCTATATTGGGATGGCGCCGGCCGTACGTGTATTGGAGTCAATGAAATCATCCGCGCAGCAATACGGAATCAGCCGTTTTAAATTTGTCGATGAATCGTTTCATCCGAAATTGATGGCGGATCTGGTCCGGCTGATTCTCCGGGACAATTTCAAATGCACCTTTGAAGGATATTTTCGTCTCGAAGAGACGTGGATGAACAGAGATTTCCTGAGCCTTTGTTACAAGGCGGGTCTGCGGAAAATGTATCTGGGACTGGAGTTGGTGCCCGGGGAGACGCGGAGTTTGCTGGATAAAAAGGATGGCGCGAATCCGCTGGAATTTTTGAAGGCTATCCATGATATCGGTATCAAAGCGCATGTATTCTCCATGTTCGGGTATCCGGGCACGGGCGTGCGCGAGGCATTCGATACAATCGATTTTACACTGAAAAATCACAGCCTGATCGATACGCTAGACGTATTTCCCTTTTACTATGCGCGTCATACAAAGGTGGAAGGCGTCGAGATCCTGCGTGATCATGGGATGACCTGGAATGTCGAGCACCGGTACAGGGCTCTGGACGCATCCTCTTTGCCAACAGAGCAGGTGCATGTGCTGGCAAAGAAGCTTTCGGATGTCATATGGAGAGAACATCCGCAATGGTTGCATCCGATTTACCGGATGGTATCGCCATGGCATCCTAGTCAAGTCAAACCGGCGCCGGTTCCGGGAATGAATCTGGAGTTTTAGCTTTTTGGCGGCACGCCGAGACGCGCCAGTTCGACGGCGATGCAGGCATTCATGACGAGGTTAGTGCCGCCTTCCGAAGCGATAGGGGCAACCTCTTCGTTTTCAATGCCGAGTTGCAGCCAGAGTGTTTTTGCCCCTATATCGGAGGCCTCTTCAGCGATCGGCGGGGTGGTTTCCGATTTGCGGAAGACATTGACGATGTCGATTTTGAATGCAGAAGGGATTTCCGCGAGGGAGGCATAGACATCCTCACCCAGGATTTCATGTTCGTTCGGATTAACGGGGATGACCTTGTAGCCTGCCGCCTGCAGTCTTTTCATGATGCCATGAGAAGGGCGTCCCGGATTAGAGGACGCCCCTACCAAAGCAATCGTATAAGCTTCATCGAGTATCCGATAAAGCTCCGCGTCGGGCGGATTTTTAAAGCTCGTCATTCAACCAGATCCAGGCCCCCCGATAAACCTTAATGGTTTGTCGTTACAGTTTTGGATTCACTGGTCGACTTGTTGAACAGGCCCTTAGGGTCTGTGCTGCTCTCTTTTTCTACAACAGCCTTTTTCGAACCGTCCTGCTGGCGTACGACTTCGGTTTTCGTCGTGGTCATTCTTTTCGTGCCATCTGCATCAACGGATTCTTTTTTGCTCTCATATTCGCCAGGCGGCAGGCTCGATTGGTGGGCGGTACAGGCCGAAACAGCAAGAACACTGGCGGCAACGCCCAAAAGCAACATTTTATTAGTCATAAATTCTCCCTAGATAAATTATTTTAAGAATGCTTCCAGAGCATAACCAATAAGCAGGAGGCAAACAAGTTCCCGTGGCAGGCTTATTGTTCTTTTTTATCAGGGGTTTTGTTATTGGAGGCTGCGCGCACTAGAATAAAGGCGCGCCTGAATGAACAAGCGCGCCCATATTTTAATGATTTAACGCGCGTTATTTACACGGCGGAGCGGCGTTTCATATCGCCAATAGTGTGGCGTTTTTTTGCACCGCCGGCTTTATAAGGGCGGTCGCCACCGAATTTCGGTTTGCGATCGCCGAACTTACGCTCACCGGAGAATTTCTTGTTGCTGTCTCCTGTTGGCTTGCGCGCCCCTGTGAACTTGCGTTCACCGGAAAACTTACGTTCACCGCTGAATTTGCGGGTAGGGCGCTCGCCAGCCGGTCTTTCACTGCGCTCGCCGTCAAATTTTCGAGGGGCACGGTCAGCGAATTTCTGGCTTCTGTCGCCGGCGAATTTCGGTTTGCGATCGCCTTGCGGACGCTGGCTTTTCTCACCATCGAACTTCTGGAAGCGGTCGCCCGCCGGCTTTTCAAAACGGTCATCGGCAGCACGTTGCGGACGATCGCCGAATTTACGTTCACCTGCGAATTTAGGCTTGCGGCCTTCGGAGAATTTACGGTCACGATCACCCCCGCCGAACTTGCGGTCACGGTTTGCTCCGCCACCGAATTTGCGTTCGCCACTACGGCCGCGGTGCGGCTTTTTATTAGCAGAGCCGTGCGAGCGCTCGGAGGAGGACAGTTCGGAAGAACGCTGGTTCGGGTTGATCAGCTCTTCAATCATGCGCCATTTGCGCTTGTCGCTGCCGGAGATCAGGCAGAGCGAAGAGCCTTCCGCCCCCGCGCGGGCCGTACGGCCGATGCGGTGGATGTAATCTTCGGCAACCTGCGGCAGATCGTAATTGATGACATGCTCGATGTGCGGAATATCCAGCCCGCGCGCCGCCACGTCGGTGGCGCACAGAATACGGAATTTCATATCGCGGAAGTCGGCAATGACGCGGCCGCGGCGGCTCTGCTTGAGATCGCCGTGGATGGCGTCGGTCTGGTGACCGTCGCGGGAGAGTTTCTTGGCGAGGCGTTCCGTGCCGTGCTTCGTTTTCACGAAGATAATGACGAAGCCGTTACGCTCGTTCAACTGTTTCACCAGCTCTTCATATTTGCCGGCATCCTCGACATGGATGATTTCCTGCTTGATGTTCTTGATCGGGGTATCGATGGAACCGACCGCGACGCGGGCAGGGTTATTGAGGTAATCGCCCGACAAACGCAAGATATTCTGCGGCAATGTGGCCGAAAACATCAGCGTCTGGCGCTGTGCCGGCATGTGCTTAAGGATATCGTCGATCTGGACGCTAAACCCCATGTCGAGCATGCGGTCGGTTTCATCGAGCACCAGGAAGCGCGTCTCTTTCAGGTTAAGCGTGCGGCTGCGGAGGTGGTCGTTGATACGGCCCGGTGTGCCGACGATGAGGCGCGGGTGGTTTTGGAGGGAGGCGCGCTGCTTGTGCATGGACTCGCCGCCGATGAGGAAGGCGCTGCGGATACCGCTTTTCGGGCCGAGTAGCTGGCGGATAATATCCATGACCTGCTTGCCGAGTTCGCGTGTGGGTGTAAGTACGATGGCGCCGCCTTGCGGGTTGCGCTGTAGCATTTCCACAAGCGGAATAGCGTAGGCCGCGGTTTTACCCGTGCCGGTCTGGGCGGTGCCCATGATGTCGCGGCCTTCGAGGGCGAGGGGAATGGCCTGCGCCTGGATCGGTGTAGGCGTCGTGTATTTCATGGCTGACAGCGAAATGGCCAGCGCAGGATTCAGGCCGAGGCCTTCAAATGTAGTCATTGTTGTTTCCTTTCAAGCGAAACAGTTTTTCAAGCCGCCCTGCATCATGCAGCGGGCGGCTGGCCGAAATATCATTTCTAAAAACTGAACTTCTCAGGAAAGGTGAATTCAAGAACTCGCGTCCTCGTCCTTTGGACAAGGACCTTAACTTAAAGCTCTGTTTTGCTAAGAGCACTTCTTAATAAGTTGCGGGACAATGACAGGTTGGGGGGGGTGTGTCAAGGGAATTGGAGAACCTAACAGGCTATACCCTATTGCACCACACCTGGCTCATAAGGCCGGGCTACGGGAAAATAAGTTCCGGGAAATGGTTCGTATTTCCGGATAACGGCGTCGATCGTGCCGACATTATTGAGCTCGGTAAGTGTCGTGTCTAGGGCCTGCTGGAGGTCATATTCGCCCATCGCCACGGAAAATACATTGGGGAAAACGCGAAGTTCTTTACCGGACGGAACGAGCCTGATCTTACCGGGATTGAATTTTATGAAATGATTGGCCGTGGCGCTGTCGGCGACAAGCGCATCGGCCTTGCCCATGTAAATATTCAAAAACCACTCCGCATAAGGTGTTAAAGCGGGCAAGGCATAAGGTTCGGCGGCGGGAAAGGCTTCCTTTGTTATGATCTGCGGCGTGGTGCCGTCGATAAAGACGATTTTATAAGCCGGGTCATTGAGAATTTTAATGTCAGCGTCGAAACGATTGTCATCCGCCTTCGCATAAACATTGATTGATGAATAGACGACCGGTTTTGTGAACTGAATAACGCGGGCGCGCGGGGTATTCGGCCAGCCGGCAACGCAGAAAGCATCAAAGCGGCCTGCGGCAAGCGCCTGCGGGTAATCAGCCCAACTCGTTTCCTCCACCCATTCAATTTTGAGGCCCAGTTTCTCACCAACTTTTTCGATGATGTCATAGGAAATGCCGGAGAGTTTCCCGGTATTTGAATCGATGACAAACATCGGCTCCCAGGCGGCATAACCGCAGCGCAGAGTTCCGGATTTCAGGACTTTCTGAAAAACTGCATGGTGTTCAGTGGGCGCGTTTTTTACAGGAAAAAATGAAACCGCGAAAAGGGTTATGCATACGGAAGTAAGGATTGTCAGAAAGGTGCGCATGGGTTTTTATATCAGATAAAAGGATCATAACTCCACTGCAAAAGAGCCTGGCGCTGGCGTGGGCGGCAGGTCAGGCAATGCTCGGGGCAGTGTGCACGGATCTGCCCGGCGTGGCGGGAAAAAGCGCGCCAGCGTTTGATCTGGATTTCATCGAGGCGCGGCATGCGGCGGCCCAGCCAGTAGCGGCAATACCACTGGAACCAGCCCCGGGGGTCTGGTTCATAGATCCAGCCTTTATTTTGCCATACGCTTAAGGGCTGACGGCTTTTGACGCCGAAGCAGTTAAGCGCGGGGTCGGGCGTGTCACTGAGTTTGGCGTTTGTGAACCAGTCGACCGGGAATTCATCGCGGCAGTCATTGCAGTATTTGCCTTCGAAAATTCCGAGCTTAAGCATTTCCTTCGGTGAGAAATGCGGTTTGAAATTGGCGGCGAATTTTTTGCCCGGTGGCGCGGTGAGAGTATATTCATAGTTCGTCTGCATCCTGTCATGGACTTTGATGATGCAGCTTTGGGCGTATATTTGGGGCAAGCGTTAGTCCAGTGTAGAAACTTTTAAAAGTGTGATCAGATTTTGTCCTGAAATAACGTAGCCAGCAAGAACAAAAAACCCGCCTGAGCGGGGTTTTCTATGAATTTTAATTAAATTATCAGATTTTAGCCCCCGGTGTGGGTGCAACAACAGGTGCAAATTTTTCCGCATTCATCTGCGGATCTATATTGTTGAACGTAGAAGAATATTTTCCTCGGGCAACTTCCAAACGATCGTAATTATCGCTTAGACTATTATTTGCCTTTTTATCATCCGCCAGATCAGCTGCTTTTTTATAAAAGTCAGCGAGTTTTAGCAAAACGTCATCGGTAATTGCTGCTCCTACTGACTTAAAACCTTTATCAACGAGAAATTTTTCTACTGCCGGGCGTACTTCTTCTGATTTGTCGGGTCGAACATAGCCCAGCCTTTGAAGGGTATATCTGGCTTGAAAATCCCGGTCGGACTGATCCAAAAGCCCACTATTTGCTCTATACTCAGTCACGAGAGCAGCACTTAATAGTTCATCTGCACGTTTTTCGTATTTATTATCTGGCATTGTACATCCTCTAATTTTTTAAGTTAAACTTAGAAGAACTGTACCAGTTAATAGTTAATTATTTATGAATATACCGATGATTACTCCCGGCCCTTTACACACTTTTCTTTGTAACCTATTGATTTTTCTTTGATAATGGCGGAGACGGAGAGATTCGAACTCTCGATACGGTATAACCCGTATGACGATTTAGCAAACCGTTGCCTTCAGCCACTCGGCCACGTCTCCCTACGGTCGACGTGACCTCGTCTTTAAAAATTTGTTCGCTACGCGAACGGGCCACGTCTCCAGTATCTAATACAGATAGTTAGCAGTAATAACCCCGGATTTCAATCCAGGTAATTCTCATCCCGGAATTTATTATCAATCTGGAAGTCGGATTTGGCCACGATCAGGAAGCCCGCTACCACGCCGATAATCGCCAGTGTCGCCAGAAGCTTGCCGAAAATCTCGCCCAGCAGCATATCCGTCCAGATCTGGAGCAGGATAATGACGGCGGCCAGCAGGACGGAGCCGACAACAATGTAATAAAGGGATTTGTTTTTCATGGCTTGGTCCTTTCAAGCACGACGAGGAATGCCTCGCGGTTGAAAAAAAGGAGCATGCGGCGCTTTTCTTTTTCCATGGTTTTCACCACCCATCCATCAGCGGCGTTACGGTTCAGGAATTCGGAGAAGCGCACCGGGTCGACTTTCGACGAGCCGAGGAAGAGGGAGCCGAGCATGTTCTCGCGGTAGAGGACGACCTTGTATTCATGTGTCTGTGTCATGGTGCCAGCTTCTTTTTGAGAATGTCGTTGATTACGGCGGGATTGCCTTTACCCTGCATGGCTTTCATGACCTGGCCGATGAAGAAACCGAAGAGCTTGTCCTTGCCGGCGCGGTAGTGCGCGACATTGTCGGGATTTTCAGCGATGACCTGATCGATGATTTTTTCGATGGCGCCGGTGTCGGTGACCTGTCTCAGGCCTTTTTCCTCGACGATTTTCGCGGGCGCGGCGCCTGATTTATACATTTCGGCGAAGACATCCTTGGCGATCTTGCCGGAGATGGTGTTGTCGGTGATGAGATCAATGAGGGCGCCCAGATTTTGCGCGCTGATAGGCGAGGCATCGAGTGTTTTGCCGTCCTTATTAAGGATGCCGAGCAATTCGTTTATGACCCAGTTGGCGGCAAGTTTGGGATCGGATCCTGTTTTTACAACGGTCTCGAAATAATCGGCGCGCATGTGTTCCGCGATCAAAACACCGGCATCGTAAACGCTCAGGCCGTATTGATCCATGAAACGGTGTTTTTTCTGGTCGGGCAGTTCGGGCAGGGTTTTCCTGATGCGGGCGATATTTTCATCACTTAAATGCAGCGGCAGAAGATCGGGATCGGGGAAATAGCGATAGTCGTGCGCTTCTTCCTTGGAGCGCATGGAGCGGGTGACGCCTTTTGCGGGATCCCACAGGCGCGTTTCCTGATCGATCTTGCCACCGTCTTCGAGAATTTCAATCTGGCGCCGGACTTCATAATCGATCGCCATCTGCACGGCTTTTACCGAGTTGACGTTCTTGATCTCGGCGCGGGTACCGAGCGGATCGCCGGGGCGACGTACGGAGACATTCACGTCGGCGCGCATTGAGCCTTCCTCCATGTTCCCATCGCATGTTCCGAGGTAGCGCAAGATCATGCGGAGCTTGGACAGATATGCCGTAGCCTCGTCAGGCCCGCGAATATCGGGCTCGGAGACGATTTCCATGAGGGCGCAGCCCGAACGGTTGAGATCGACATAGGATTTAGTCGGGTGCTGGTCGTGCACGGATTTGCCGGCATCCTGTTCGAGGTGCAGGCGCGTGATGCCGATTTTCTTGATTTCGCCGCCTTCGAGGTCGATCTCGATCTCGCCCTTGCCGACGATGGGATGCAGGAACTGGGAAATCTGGTAGCCCTGCGGCAGGTCGGGGTAGAAATAATTTTTACGTTCGAAGACGGAAGTTTTATTGATCTGAGCGTTCAAACCGAGGCCGGTTTTGATCGCCTGATTGACGCAATGTTCGTTGAGAACCGGCAGCATACCGGGCATGGCGGCGTCGACAAGACTGACCTGTTCATTGGGACCTGCGCCAAAGGTAGCCGACGCGCCCGAAAAGAGTTTGGAATTGGCGATGATCTGGGCATGGACTTCCATGCCGATCACCGTTTCCCATTCACCCGTGTTACCTTTGGTTAATTGTGCCATGGGGCGTGATATTAGCGTGTTTTGCCGACGAGGCAAGCCTGAAGGGTGCTCTGCGAGGCCCGGTCGAAACCTTCGCTTTCCAACATGGCGCGCAAGGGGTCGAGATCGGCCGGGTTTTTGAGCAGGGCGCCCTGGATGGTGGCAGGCGCATTGTCGCGGACATAGAGTGCCATGTTTGAGGAGACACAATTACAGATGCCTTGATAACCCTGGAAGGCTTTTACCTGCGGATTATTGACGCAGCTGGTGTGGACGAGCGCATAGGCGGGGAACTCGATGCAGGGTGTATAGACCTGCATGACCATCTTGTTGCGGTTCAATTGTCCTTCAGCCGTATTATCCTGCATGGTCCTGACTTCGTCCAGCGTCATAGACTGCATGAATTTTCCGGCCGTGCAGGCGCAGAGTTTTTTCTGCGAGTCCTCATCGAGCATCGGGTGTTTTTTAGTAATGCAGTTAGCGTAGTAATTTTCGGCCGGCACTTTCATGTCGGATGCGAGCGGATTTTTGATGCTGTCCGGACCCCCTTCAAATGAGGGTTTGGCACTACCAATAGCCGGGGGCAGGGCGCTGTCCCGGTCTTTTTTCAGATAAACTTCCGCAGCGTAGGAAGTTGTGGCGAAAGCGAGCGCGAGGGTACAGAACAGGAGCAGTTTTGATTTCATGGTTGAAACTATAAAGACATTGAGACGCAAAAACTAGCGGGTACAGCCAACGATGATATTTCCAGATTCAAGAATAAAACGCGGGTCGGTGAACAGGTATTCCAGGGGATTCGGCGGGGCCTGCGCCGTGACATAGGAATTGCGCGTAAAGCCCGGAATAAGGAAGTCGCCGCCTTCATAGGCATAACGCCCGGTGTTGATGGCGGCACAGCGGCAGGCGGCGGCGCCGGCCCTGCAAGTATCATAAACCACATCCTGCACCGTAATTTCAAGGCAGGGGATATAGCCGAGATACATGACGCGGCCGCGTTCGAAATTAGTGCGGCTTTTCGTGTTGAAATATTTTTCCAGCTCCGCCTCGTTCATAAACACGGA
This sequence comes from Alphaproteobacteria bacterium, assembly GCA_052387095.1. Lineage (GTDB taxonomy): Bacteria > Pseudomonadota > Alphaproteobacteria > Micavibrionales > Micavibrionaceae > JBQTJN01. Next base: position 18,647 of record JBQTJN010000057.1, on the reverse strand, counting down.
CATCCCGGACGCGGTGCAGGCGCATTGCGCATCATTGTATTTTGCCAGGGCGAAGCTGGTGTTTGAATTGAGACATTCCTGGTAATAGGCCTTGAGAAGCTCCGGCTTTGTCATGGCAAACTGATCGGCAAAAGCAGGGAGGTTAAATATTACTATTACAAACGTCATTGCGAGGAGGCCCCGCAACAAACCTCTGGTTTGTTGCTTTCTATTAAAAAGCGAAGCTTCGCTTCGCGGGGCCGACGAATCAATCCAGTTTTTGAGATGCGGCCCCTGGATTGCTTCGCTCATTTCATTCGCTCGCAATGACGATATTATTTTTCATTTTATGCATCCACCGGTTTTGTTTTGAAACCCGCGGCCTGCTCAATTGTATAAGATGCGTTAAAGACGGTTTCTTCATCCCAATGTCTGCCCAGGATCTGCAGTCCCAGCGGCAGGCCAGTCTTATCAAGTCCAACCGGAACCGACATGCCGGGCAGTCCGGCGAGATTCCCGGTGACGGTGAAGATATCGTTCAGGTACATCTTGATCGGATCGTCCTCGTTCTCGCCAATGGCGAATGCGGCGGATGGTGCCGTCGGTGTCAGGATGAAATCGCATTTTTCGAACGCCTCGAGAAAATCGTTAAGAATGAGACGCCGGACTTTCTGGGCCTTGATGTAATAAGCATCGTAATACCCGGCGGAGAGCACATAGGTGCCGATCATGATGCGGCGTTTAACTTCGGTGCCGAAGCCTTTACTGCGGGTTTTTTCGTATTGTTCGGTGAGGTTGGCGCCGTCTTCGCGAAGGCCGTAACGGACACCGTCATAGCGAGCGAGGTTGGATGAAGCCTCAGCGGGTGCGATCACGTAGTAGGTGGGCAGCGCGTATTTCGTATGCGGCAGGCTGATCTCGACAACTTCCGCGCCGGCTTCTTTCAACCATTCAACGCCCTGCGCCCAGATTTTTTCAATTTCATCGGGCATGCCGTCAACGCGGTATTCCTTTGGCACACCGACTTGGAGGCCTTTTAAGTTTCCTGTGAGTGCGGCGCGGTAATTCGGCACCGGACGGTTGGCAGATGTTGAATCTTTCGGATCGAAACCGGCCATGGATTCCAGCAGAAGCGCGTTATCCTCGATGCTGCGCGCGAAGGTCCCGGCCTGGTCGAGCGAGGAGGCGAAGGCGACGACCCCCCAGCGTGAACAACGACCGTATGTAGGTTTAATGCCCGAAATACCAACAAAAGCGGCAGGCTGGCGGATGGAGCCGCCAGTGTCGGTCCCGGTTGCGCCCATAGCTATGCGCGCGGCAACGGCAGCAGCAGAGCCGCCGGAAGAGCCGCCGGGGACGAGCGGTTTATTGTCGCCTTTTTTCTTCCAGGGCGAAATAACATTGCCGAAATGGCTGGTGGTATTCGAAGAGCCCATCGCGAATTCATCGAGATTGGTTTTGCCGAGAAATACGGCGCCGTCACCCAGCAGGTTTTTTGTGACCGTGGATTCATACTGCGGGATAAAGCCCTTGAGGATGCGGCTTCCGGCTGTGGTTTGGACGCCGTCGGTGCAAAAGAGATCCTTGATCGCAAGCGGAATACCTTCGAGTAGGCCCGCTTTTCCCGAGGCGCGGCGCTTGTCGGAGGCTGCGGCAGTTTCAAGCGCGGCTTCCGGCGTTTCGACGATGAAAGCGTTAAGGCCCCGGAAACGCTCCATTCCATTAATGTGCGCCTGCGTCAGTTCAACAGAGGTGAATTCTTTTTTGGATAAGCCGTCCAGTGCCTGAGCGATAGTGAGGTTTGTTAAATTAGTCATGGACGCCCCCACTTGCGACGTCATTGCGAGCGTCGGCGAAGCATTCCATTTTTAAAAAAAGTGCGGATTGCTTCGTCGCTTCGCTCCTCGCAATGACGGTATAAAAATCCATTATTCCTGCTCCACGATTTTCGGAACGACGAAATAATTGCTTACCGTTTCCGGCGCGTTGGTGAGAATTTTTTCCGGTATACCGCCGTCCGTGACTTCATCCTTACGCAGATAAAGCTCTGTGTTGACGACATTGGCGAGCGGCTCAATGTTATTAGTGTTGAGTTCCTGCAACTGCTCGATCCATTTCATGATGCCGCCGACCTGGGGCGTCAGGCGGTCAACGTCTTCCTCGCTGACTTCCAGCCGGGCGAGACGGGCAACTTTGCGGATGGTGTTTTTATCAATGCTCATGGGGAAGTTTTAAGCATAAAGGGCTATAAATATCCAGCGTCATTGCGAGGAGCGAAGCGACGCGGCGATCCATACTTTTAAGAGTGGATCGCCACGCCGCCTTGTGGCGGCTCGCGATGACGGTTAAATTGAGGTATGCCCATAGGATTGCTTCAGGACATTGCCAAAGACCTCCCGCTTAATGTTGCCCTGCTGGGCATGGATGTGGGTGAGAAGACTATCGGGCTGGCGCTGAGCCCGCCTGACTTAAGCATGGCAACGCCGCTCAAGACCATCCAGCGGACCAAATTTACTAAGGATATAGAGGTGCTGGCCGCCGTGGTGAGCGATTACGAGGTGGGTGGCTTTGTGATCGGCCTGCCGCTTAATATGGACGGGACGGAAGGTCGCAGGGCGCAATCGGTGCGAGATTTCGCAGCCGAGCTATCCAAATATCCACAAGTGGCAGGGACAAAACCCTGGATCGCTTTCTTCGATGAAAGACTATCCACAGATGCTGTGGGTTACCTGGTGGAGGAGTCTGTGGATATGTCAAAACTTAAAGCAAAATCAAGGGGTTTGCTAGACCAGCTGGCGGCGCAGCTTATTTTGCAGAATGCCTTAAATTATATCAGGACATCATGTTTTCGATGAGATAAACTTACCGCTAGATTGCAGATTTAAAAGAAAAAAAATAACAAAAAGAGTATACAGCTTTCCCAGCCTCCCGAAAGAAGATCATATTGGTTTTTCAGCCATTGACGATAAGGGCGTCATTTCAGTGGGATATGCGGCCGCTATGGGAGATGTTAATGATTTGGAGGAAATGCAATCGAAGGAGTTCTGTGTATTTGGAGAATTTGAAAAAGCGTATGTAGTTCCTGTAACCTCAGAGCAAGCGAAAAAAATGCTAGGGCAACAGATGCAACCTGCAGAAAGGAAAGCATTAAAACAAGGGATCGTTTTAGTTGAAGAGTTTAGAAAAAGATTCGGTTTGTCGCCTTTTATAAATGCTGAGGCGCCAGTTGTCGGTGAACATAACAGTGAAGTCCAAAGTATTGATGATCAACTCGCGTTATAGCTTAACCGTACTTCATCAATTCCTGACCGTGATTATCCATCCAGTAATGGCCTTCGAAAAAATTCTCTGAAAGCCTGCTGCAAAGTTTCCAGAAATTGTCGCCGTGATTCATGTGTTTGAGGTGTGCGACTTCGTGCGCGACGACGTAATCCATCGCGTCGGTCGGCGCGAGGATGAGGCGCCACGAGAAAGAGATGCCGCCATCCGAGGCGCAGCTGCCCCAGCGGCTCTTAGTGTCGCGCACATGAATGTCTTTGATTTTTTTACCCAGTTTTTCGGCTTTTTCCTCGGCCAGTTCGGTCAGCTTTTCCTTGGCCAGTTTCATCAGGAAACGCTTGATGCGCGGGGCCGGGTCATCCAGATTAGTTAAAACGATAATTTCATTCTGTTTCAATAAAATGTCAGTCGTCTTTAAAGTTTTACGTTTAATGATATTGATGTCGCGCTGACGGCCGAGGACAGGAATAATAGACCCATGTTCGAAGGACACAGGGCGCGGCAGGTCGCGCAGGCGCTCCATCATCCAGCGTTCATGTTCCTCGACGAATTCCTTGGCTTTTTTAAGGCTCATGCCCTGCGGGACAATCAGGTGAAACAGGCGCTCTTTCGCATCAAGGCGCAGCGCCATGCGTCTTGCCCGGGTACTTTTTTTCACCCGGACAAAATGCGGCATATGGGACTGCCCTGATTTTTTGAAGAAGCCCATGAGTTTCCCCGATTTCACTCCACGATCTCCTTGTAGTTCTGCTGCCTGTTTTCTTTAAGCCAGCGGCGGATGGCAACGACGCCATGCTGATCACGATTGTATCTTTCAGGCATGACGTCGGCGAATCCTTCAAGGTCTGCTTTCGGAACAGGATCACAGTCCTTGTCGAAATGACGGATGAAATGCTGAACCCGCGGCATGATCTCCGTGCGCCATTTCTTGCCGTTGAAAATGCCGTAATGGCCGCATCCCAGCTGGAAATGGTGATATTGCTTGCTTTGGGGCAGAGAATAACAGAGTTCGTGCGCCGCGGTGGTTTGTCCCCGAGCGGATATATCATCCAGTTCGCCTTCGATCGTGAGCAAGGCCGTATGCTCGACATCCTGCGGGCGGACATCGACAAGTTTTTCAGTGAGCGAGTCACGCCATTTCATAAGGCCGCGCGGGAGCAGGTGACGCTGGAACACCGTGTCAATTGTCTGGAGATAAAATTCCGCAGCGATATCCATGACGGACAGATATTCGTTATAGAAATTACGATGCCCTTCGGCGGAGAGGCCGTCGCCCTTGATCAGGTGCTGGTAGAATTCCATGTGCGAGCCGACATGGCGGTCGAGATTCATCGACATAAATCCGCTGAGCTGGATAAAACCTGGATACACTTTTCGATGCGCGCCGGGATAATAAAATGGTACCTCGTCAATGACGCCCTTTTCGAACCACGAAAGAGTGCGGTCCTGGGCCATCTCGGTCGGCACGGTCTTGGAAACACGCGTATCAATCGGCCCGCCCATCAAAGTCATGCTCAAAGGCTGGTTGGGATCGTTTTCCGTGGCCATGAGTGAAACGGCGGCCAGTACCGGCACAGCCGGCTGGCAGACAGCGATCAGATGAGTGTCCGGACCCATCAGGCTCATGAATTCGCGTAAGTAAGTAATGTATGTGTCGAGGTTGAAAACGCCCGCCTTGAGCGGAACCTGGCGCGCGTCCTGCCAGTCGGTGATGTATACATCGTGATGCGGCAGTAGCGCCTTGACGGTGCCGCGGAGCAGGCTAGCGTAATGGCCCGACATTGGCGCGACGATCAGAACTTTCGGATCGCGGCGCTGGACGTTGCGATGAAAACTCAGAAGATGACAGAACGGTTTTTCCGCAATGACTTTCTCAGTGATCGTGACTTTAATGTTGTCTATGGTGGTTTCATCCAGGCCGAAACTCGGGCGGCCGAAGCGGCGCGTGACGCGCTCGAACAATTCCGTATTGGCGCCCATCGTTCGCCCGAACTGGGTGTAGGAGAGTGGATTCCAGGGATTTTTGAAAAATGAGCTGGCTATTTCCGACTGGACCCGCAGGGGCGTCAGAAGGGCGTGCTGGAGGTCGTAAAGATGGTATAACAAGCCAATTCCTTTGGTTTCGGTGCCTAGAGTCTATATAATTCATTTTAACTTAAAAACCCTAGTAAAACCCCTAGATTCTGGTAAAAAATAGCGATTTTTTGAGTATGGAAACATCTTTGAATTTTTATAACCCGTTTTCGGACCTTTTCAGCGATTTTCTTGATTTTCAGAGGATTCCTTACGCACTTGCAGCAGTGTTTTTATCGGTTCTTCTGGGTATGATTTCAGGTCCGCTGGCCGGGAATGCGAATCCCCTGTTCTGGGCGGTGGTTGACAGATTTTTGGGCGGGTTCGGCGTCCGGATGGATAAGAAACACCGTCCCGCGCCTGATTTAATGTTCAGAGGGTTTATTATAAGCTTTGCGGCTCTCGGGATTGCCTTGCTCTATATATGGCTAGGTTACCGGGCGCGCTGGACTGTTTTAGGCTATGGGCTGACGGAAACGCTTTTCCTGACCGGGTTGATCACAACGGCCGGAGTGTGGCGGGTCATTTCCGGCCTTTATGTAGCCATGGAAGAGAAGAAAACCGGCAAGGGGGGGTATTTATCGCTGGCCCGGACCAGCCGCTCCAACCTGACCATTTCCGATGATTTCGGGATTTCCCGCCTCGGGATCGGCCTGAGTGCCCGTGCTTTCGATAAAGGACTGGTGGCACCAGTCTTCTGGTATGTGATTGGCGGGATACCATTAGCGACATTGTATGCGGTTTTTGCGGCTTTGTGCTGGCGGTTCAACAAGGACGGACACAGCAAGGGGTTCGGGGCTTTCCCCGCCGCGCTGGAACGATTGCTGGGTTTCATCCCGTCGCTAATTGCTGCGCTCCTGATTATCCTGAGCGGCTTATTCACACCAACAGCTAACCCGTTCCGGGGCCTGAAATTCCTGGGTGGGCTTAAAAACCGGGCAACTTACGAGCAGGGCGGGTTTCCGCTGTCGGCAATGGCATGGACGCTGAATGTCAGCTTGGGCGGACCTTACCAGGATATAGAGGGAAGCGCCGTGCCGGGCGGCTGGGTCGGGCCGGCGGGCGTGACGGCCAAAACCGACCATAAAAACCTGCGCCGGGCGCTGTTTATCAGCATCATGGCCCATGCGCTGGTGGTGCTGAGCTTGTGCGGGTTATATCTGCTTTAGACCCCGGCTTAAGCCGGGGTTTCGGGAATAAGCCTTGACTTCTCAAGCCTTATTCCCTTATTTTGCGGTTCGTTTTTTAATACCGATTAAAAGGATTCTTACCATGAGCAGACGTTGCGCGGTTACGAGCAAAGGTCCGATGAGCGGGAATAATGTTTCCCACGCGAACAACAGAACGCGCCGCCGGTTCCTGCCGAGCGTGAAGAAAATCGATCTTTACAGCGAGGTGCTGGGACGCAGCTTTACCGTGCGCATCAGCAACGCAGGTCTCCGCACGCTTGAGCACAAAGGCGGCTTTGATGCCTATATCGCTTCGACAGGGCCGACCAAGCTGGATGCCTGTTTGCGCACAGTCAAGACGCAGATCACAAAGGCGATGGCTGCGAAAGCGGTCTAATCCTGATGTCATCCTGAACGAAGTGAAGGATCTCATCGTTTATTGAATAGATTCTTCGCTACGCTCAGAATGACTCCAACTTATCCCAACTTTGATTTCAAGATTACGTACCGCGACAAGAACAGCCGCGCACGCACCGGTCTGCTGAAAACGCCGCACGGTACGATCGAAACGCCGAACTATATTTTCTGCGGCACCAAAGCGACGGTGAAGAACATGTCACCCGCCATGATGCGCGAGGCAGGGACGGATATTATTCTCTCCAATACTTATCACCTGATTCTCCAGCCGGGCGCGGATGTAATCGAGCGCGCGGGCGGCCTGCATAAATTCATGGGCTGGAACGGGCCGATGCTGACCGACAGCGGGGGCTTCCAGGTTTTCTCGCTGGGCGAGGGAACGATGGCGAACGAGGTCAAAGGGCGGAATAAATCACACGCTAATAAGAACCTGCTGAAGATTACCGAAGAGGGCACGGTTTTCCGGTCCTACCGCGACGGGAAAATTATTAAGCTGACACCGGAAAGCGCGATGGAATTGCAGCGGAAAATCGGTGCAGATTTATTAATGCAGTTCGATGAATGCACGCCATACCATGTGACGCGCGATTACACGGCCAAATCGATGGAGATGAGCATGCGCTGGGGCGACCGGTCGCTAGCGGAATTTGCGCGCAATGATAACGGCGCGCAGGCCGTGTACGGCATTGTGCAGGGCGGGGTTTACGAAGACCTGCGACGCACATCCGCGGAGTGGACCCGCGACCGCGAATTTTTCGGCACGGCGCTGGGCGGATGTCTCGGCGGATCGGATGAAGAGATGGAAGCCGTCGTTCAGGGCAGCGTGCCGCATATCCACCCGGATCGGCCCGTGCATTTTCTGGGCATCGGGCGGATCCAGGATCTGTTCCGGTTTGTGAAATACGGCATCGATACGTTTGATTGCGTGATCCCGACGCGCCTCGCGCGCCACGGAGCGGCGTTTATGAAGGGCGCACCGGGCGGGACGATCAATGTGAAGAACGCGGCATACCGCAACGACAATACGCCGCTGGACCCGGAAAATAATATCCCGGCGTCACGCGATTTTTCGAAGGCCTACCTGCACCATTTAATGCATTCGGAGGAGCAGCTCGGCGGGCAGATCATCAGCCAGCATAATATCGCCATCATCAACAGATGTATGCGGGAAATACGTGCGGCCATCAGAGCAGGAACATTGAACAAGGTGGAAAAGGAATGGGTGGTTTAAGTCTTTTTAAGGCTTAGGTTCCACTGGCTTTTGTGCAGATTCCAATGGACGGGGATCATGCAGAAGTTCAGCCGTGGCTTCAGGATTATTGATCAGGGCAGAACTTAAAGATTCCCCGTGAAAAATGACATGGATGTCCTCCCGGTAGTTTTCGACAAAAGCTTTCATTTCCAATGTCTGATTCAGAAAATTTCTTTCCACTTCATATATTTTTCCAGCAACGCTTACAGTAAGCACATCCGCATTGGGATTGTCCGGAAATGTATTCTCTGCATCGGCGAAAGGGACACCATAGCTGTGCGGATCGACTTCCAGAACCGATCCATCGACACCGTAAAACTCAAATTGTTTAAAACCGAGAGCCATAAAAACAGCGAGCGCGGCCGTTCCGCCCGTGCTGCCCGCGCCAATTTCAATTTCTCCGTGTTCTCCGGAAGAAATTTTAGGCACATAAGCATTCCACGTATTTATTTCCGCATCACCCTTTTCGATTTTATCGAATAATGCAGCATCGCAATGGGAAGCGAGTAGATATAAAACATCAGATCTTACGGGCTCAACCTGATTTGCATAGCTTGCTCCAAGCAAATTAAAGATCGTAAAGTCCGCCTTATCCAATTTGCCGTCATTCAACATTTTGTGCGCAGCGGCGGCCAGAACAACTATTCCGTCTTTCCTGTTTTTTAAATTTTCCAGATTGGTTTTGATACCGTCTTCTGAGATTTGGTTCAGGCTGGGACCAAGGCCTACTATAATAATTTTTTCTTCACCCGAAGAGCGAAGAATTTTGTTATCAAATATATCCGCATACATTCCTTCATCGGAATAGCGGCGGTTTCTTTTTGCCTCCTGAATGTTCAGGCTTCGCAGCGGGGTATTTTCTTCAAATAATATCGGCATAAAAATTCCGTCAGTACCTGTATTTTGTTACAGACTATTAAAAATTTTATATTATGTCAACATATTTAGCATTGTTAAGGATTTAGATACCTTTACGCCTTATTATTAAGACTATAAAAGGCCAAAACCATGTCAAACCAACCGCTTACACTTAGCAATCCGGACACACAGCTCATGATCGAGGAATATACCTCGTGGCACGCGCAGATTCTCGAGCGCGTTTTTTATCCGCATGATATGGCGCAGGAGATCGTGGTACAACCTTCATTTTTAATCTCGTGGTTGGAAGAGGCGGATGAGCGCGGCAAGGCGAGCGCCGCACTGCTTACACTCAAACAGCTTCATAACGATTTTATTTCTCAGGGACAGAATTGTCTTGGCACCATTCCCAAAGCCGGCAACAGTCCCGACTACAAGAATTTCAAAAAGCTGAACATACTGTTTGAGGAACTTCTCAAATATATCACTTCGCTCAATTTTCATGCGAGCGGTGACCAGCGTTATATGGACGAGCGCACGGGCCTTGGCACGCAGCGCGCGCTGGAGCGTGATTTACAGGTGGAAATGGAGCGTTTTACACGCCACGGTAAGCAATTTGCGCTGGCGCTTGTTAAAATACATGATTATGCAGACCTGGAATCCGGACTTCCGGAGACGGAATTTACGGCGTGCCTGAATTTAACGGGGAACATCATCCGGAAAAGTATCCGTTCATTTGACGATGCCTATTATCTCGGGGAGGGACGTTTTGCGCTTTGCCTGAAACACTCCAACAACAGCGAAGGCATTCGTGCGCTGTCGCGTCTGAAAAACGAGCTCAAGAAAAAAAATATGATCTACAATGTGAGCAACGGGCCGGTTACGCTCCGTGTCTCGTCATGCATTACCGAACCTGTCCCGGGCGATGAGCTGTCCGTAATCCTCGAGGACCTTGAGCAGGATCTCCAGTCCCATAGCGGCGAGCCCACAGCCGTGCTGGAACACCATGAAATCAGCCCTCTCCAGCGCTTTCTTAAGGATTCCGCCTGACCCGAAGGGCAAAAATAGTCTCCTCATTCCGAATTCGGGCATGATATAATTCCTTTAAAAGGCCAACAGATATGAAAGCGCACTGAACCCGCATGCCGGATAAATTCTCCAAATACCAGACGCTGTTTCAGAAAATGCCGGTGCCGCGCTTTGTGGTCGAGGCAGGGAAAGGGCAGGACTATACCGTGCGCGAAGTTAATGAAATGGCTTCCCGGTATTTTGCATTGCCGGCTTCACAGATCATCGCCCGCCGTCTCTCCGATTTCATGGATCATGATAATATGCGCCACTTCCAGCAATCCTTCGAGGTGTGTGTTTCCAAAAAGCAGTCCGTCAGCATCCAGGCCCTGCCAGGTGTGCCGACAGGGATGAAAGTGTACGGTTTCTACATCAGCCCGGTTATTGATGAGAACGGTGCCGTTTCCTTCATCGATATCATAGGCCAGATCGATACCGCGGATCAATCGATCCTGCAGCGCGAGCGCGATGACGCGGTTTCCCTTCTGACATCTATTTTCGAGGTGAGCGAGATCGGTATCATTGTTACGGATTCAACGAATAAAATCATCCGCGTCAATGACAGCTTCACACGTACCTATGGCTGGAGCCGGGACGAGCTTCTCGGCCAGGAAGTGATTGGCCTTGTCACACCGGATGAACGCGCCACGGCACGGGGCTACCAGGAGGAATTTGAGCGCAACGACAAGCGCGGCGCCGGCGAGCTCAAACTCATCCGCAAGGATGGCAGCATTGCCAACGCGCTCTTCACCATAGCTCCGCTGGAGCTCAGCCAGAAGCGGCGCTTCCAGGTTATGACGGTGATGGATATCACGTTGCGCAAGCAGATGGAAGAATCGCTTCGCCTCGCCAAGGACCAGGCCGACGGCGCCAGCCGTGCAAAATCCACGTTCCTTGCAAATATGAGCCATGAATTACGGACGCCGCTCAATGCCAGTCTCGGTTTCTCAGAAATGATGATTAAAGAAACCTTCGGCGCGCTGGGTCACGCGAAATATAAGGAATATCTCGAGGATGTTCACGCCAGCGCCAAGCATTTGCTGGAGATTATCAACGAAGTGCTCGATATGTCGAAGATCGAAGCCGGCCGTATTGAGCTGGACGAGCACGAGGTCGATGTCGGCGAACTGATCCTGTCCGTGACGCGCATGATGGCCAGCCGGGCTTTCGGAAGTAATCTTAAGCTTCATACAGATTTTACAAAAGACCTGCCGCATCTATATGCGGACCAGCGGCTTGTCCGGCAGATCCTTATTAATCTCGTTGCGAACGCCGTGAAATTTTCCAAGGCAGGCGGAAATATTAATGTCGGGGCGGTTGCGCTCGATGATGGATGCCTGCAGATGCGTGTTGCCGATGAAGGGATCGGTATCCCCCGCCACAAGATCAAACAGGCGATGGAACCGTTCGGGCAGATTGTCGAGCATGCCGAGAATTCAAGGCAGCAGGGCACAGGCCTCGGCTTGCCGCTGGCCAAGGCCATGGCGGAGCTGCATGAGGGAACGCTTACGCTTGAATCCAACATACGCAAGGGCACGCTTGTCCTGGTAACCTTCCCGCTTTACCGCAGCATTAAAATCCGGCCGTCTGCGCCGGTTTCCGGGGGCGAAAGCAAGCTTGCCGATCCCCGTTAGGGGTCGTATACTCCCGTCAAACGACCGAAAAAAGGGATTCCCACGATGTCCACGCTCGAGGAACGCTGCATTGAAGCCGGCCTGAAAATGACAGGCCAGCGTCGGACCATTATCAAGGTACTGGGTGAGTCTGCCGACCACCCGTCCGTCGAAGATGTGTATGAACGTGCCAAGAGCTCCGATTCATCCATCAGCATCGCGACTGTTTACCGGACGCTCAGCCTGCTCGACCAGCTTAACCTGGTCATCCGCCACGAATTCCAGGAAGGCTATTCGCGTTATGAGCTAAACTGGGATCACCATCACCACCTGATTGATCTTGAGACGGGTGAGGTGATCGAGTTCCAGAATGAAGAACTGGAAAAAATGAAAGAAAAAATTGCGCAAAGTCTCGGTTACGATCTGATCGATCACAGGCTTGAACTTTACGGACGCAAAATCACTTCCCGCGATAAAAAGAAAAAGGCGTAACCCGCCATGTGCTGTTCTGATGATAAGTTCGCCCCAGGCGACTGTAAATGCCACTCCGCTGTGCTAAAGGCCTACAGAACCTTGCTCGGCGCCGGGCAGCCGGAGAAAACGGCGCTGAGCGTGGCGAAACGCGTCTACCGCTTCCATCACCCCGAGCATAGGCCGGACGATGCGGCGCTGACCGTCGAACGCTGGGTCAATGAAGGGCATTTTCATTAAATTATGAGCAGAGAAAACCGCCTGCCAACCGCCGTATGGGTCGAGGCGCACCTGCGCCAGTTCGGCGTGCAGGGCGTGTCCTATTACATCGTCCAGAAGGGGGCTTATGACCGTGGGACGCTGTTGTTGAAGATTAACCTGATGGGCGGAACGTGCAGGTTGCTGACGCAGCAACGGGATCTGGACGGAAAGATGATCTGGATCAATGCGATGAGCGATGCGCAACCGGCGGAGAACAAGGCAGATGAGTATATGAGGCGCGCTATTTCACGCGACCCGGACATCTGGGTAATTGAAGTGGAAGACAAGGAAGGGGCGAACCCGTTCAATGAAAATCCAGACTGAACGATTAAAGCGGGGCCCGAATGCCAATCAGGCCCTAGTTTTAATGAAGCAGGGGTTTGTTCTGACAGGGGGAAATGATGTCGTTAAACTGGATGGAAGAGTACGAAACTCGAAGCTTAGGTTGAAGCAAATTTTACTTGAGCTTTAAATCTTTTGAGTTCGTCCCAATTTATATTGACATAATGAAACTTTTTTGATAGTCTTCACCTAATTTAGGAAAAATTATGAGATTATTTAAATGCTTAGCAATTTTGTTCCGCAAGGCCGCTGAGGTCTTGGAAGCCTATGAACAGCCTTCTATCCCTCCTGCAACTCCATGGGAAATAAATGCAGCGGCTTCAGAAATGCTAAATTTTTTTGTCAGACTGCGACATTCCCTGTATGAAAACGGACATCGGGTAAGGACCCAACTTTTCATTCAAGAAGAAAATACAAATTTACTGGAAAAGTTTAAGCACGGCAGCGATACCGCGTGGGCGATTGGTTCAACGAAAATTCACATATATAACAATTCTGCTTTAATTACAAAGACCGAAGAAGGTGAAGGACTTCTTAAAAATTTAGAGCAAGAACAAAAACCGGTGTTTATTTTCGGTTTTGGTGGAGGACATAATTTTTTTACCGCAGAAACTGCGCACACCCCTCATAATCGCATTAGAGTAAAATTCACTCCGGAAGGAGTTTTTTTAAATTCAAGAAATTACGACTACAATCAACTTGATATTATCAAGGCGGATATATTTTCTGAATTGATTCAATATAAGGGCCTTAGCTTTAATGAAGCGGAATCTATTAAAATATTTAAAGACAAACATGATGAGAAATTGCGCGCTTCTAAGCAGTCGCAGATTACCGATTCAGAGGGTGAATTGGAACCTTTTCCTAAAGCTGTTAACTTATTTCCTGTAACGGATGATCAATCTTCCACTCATGAAATAATCTAATATAAAGTGCAGGAATTATAAACTTGCACTTTATTTATAACAGACATATTTTTGCCCATGTCCGATTTAACCACCCAGATCGCCAAACGCCGCACATTCGCCATCATCGCCCACCCCGATGCCGGGAAGACGACGCTGACCGAGAAGTTGCTGCTGTTCGGGGGCGCGATCCAGCTGGCCGGGATGGTCAAGGCGAAGGGGGATCGCCGCCGTGCGCGCTCCGACTGGATGGAGGTGGAGCAGGAGCGCGGGATTTCCGTCGCGTCCTCCGTCATGACATTCGATTACGATAACAAGACCTTCAACCTGCTCGATACGCCGGGCCACGAAGATTTTTCCGAAGATACCTATAGAACCATGACTGCCGTCGACAGCGCGGTGATGGTGCTGGACTGCGCGAAAGGGATCGAGGCGCAGACTTATAAATTATTCGAGGTGTGCCGCTTGCGCGATGTACCGATTATTACCTTCGTCAACAAGATGGACCGCGACGGGCAGGACCCGTTCGATTTGCTCGATGAGATCGAGCAGAAACTGGCGCTGGATGTTACGCCGGCGACATGGCCGATCGGCATGGGCCGCGATTTCAAGGGTTGTTACGATATCCTGCGTGATCAGTTGCTGCTGTTTGCACGCACGAAAGGGGCGAAGATCGAAGCGGCGGTGCAATGCGCCGGGCTCAACGATCCCAAGATTGATGAATTACTTACCGCTGATGAAGCTGCGAAACTCCGGGAAGATGTCGCAATGATCCGTGGCGCGTGCAAAGCTTTTGACCAGCAAGCCTATCTGGAAGGGCACATGACACCGGTGTTTTTCGGATCGGCGGTGAATAATTTTGGTGTGCAGGAATTACTGAACGGGATCGGAATTTATGCACCGAGCCCGCGACCGCAAAAAACTGCGAGCCGCGATATCAAGCCGGATGAGAAGAAAGTCACGGGCTTTGTCTTTAAAATCCAGGCGAATATGGACCCGAAACACCGCGACCGCATTGCCTTTACCCGCATCTGTTCGGGGCGGTTCAAAAAAGGCATGAAACTGAAACACGTGCGCGATGGCAAGATGATCGCGGTGCATTCGCCCCTGCTGTTTCTGGCGCAGGACCGCGAGATGGCGGAGGAAGCCTTTGCCGGCGATATTATCGGCCTGCCCAACTATGGGGGCTTACGGATCGGCGACACGCTGACCGAAGGGGAAGATCTCACGGTGACGGGGATTCCGAATTTTGCACCGGAAATCATGCAGCGCGCCCGCACAGAAGATCCGCTCAAGGCCAAGCATCTTGGCAAGGCGTTGGAGCAGCTGGCCGAAGAGGGCGCAGCGCGCGTGTTCAAGCCCGTCTATGATGCAGATTTTATTGTCGGCGTGGTGGGGCCGCTGCAGTTCGACGTGCTGATCGACCGTATCCGCAGCGAATATAATATCCCGGTGAAATTCGAGAGCACGAGTTTGCATACTGCGCGCTGGATTTCAGCTGAAACGCCGCAGGCGCTTAAGAAATTCCTCGATGCAAATCAGAGCGCGATTGCCAATGATCATGACGGCGACCCCGTGTTCCTGGCGCGGAATGCGTGGCACCTGCAGGATGCGCAGGATAAAAATCCGGATATTAAATTTCAGGCGACGAAGTGATAGAACTTATTAATCGAAATTATAATCATCCGGATTAACAGAAAGAGGATTTGCACCTTCTTTTATTGTCATGCCAGAATTATTAGATGTTTTGTTTATGATCAGTCTAAGGTCTTTAAAAAGTTTAGACAACCTAACGGACTGCATGTTCTCTACAGCTTTATCCAAATCAAAATCGTCAATTGTTCCTGTTCCGGTCATGTTAACTCCTGAGTTTTATGGGATTATAGAAATACATTTTGTTATTAGCAAGTTATTTAATTTTGAGCCTTTTTACCGCGTTCAATTGCAATTTTATTACCGAGCACTCCGATAATATTCGAGTACCGGTCGGTCCAGATGCCCACGCCGGTACGGGACATGCCCGCCGTCCATCCATTATTTACGAGAGACTTCGCAGCGAGAGCATTTTCCGTCATGACGAAATAATGGGCTGGGTAATACTGGATTTTGGAATTAGCCAGCGCGCCGCCTTCGGAAACGCGGGCGAGACCGGAAATTCCAAGATCGGCGGCGATATTGGTCAGGACGGGCTCTATATCGAGAAACTTGTTCGAGATATTGAATACAATTACGCCGTCTTTTTTCAGTTTTTGCAGATATAGGCCAACAGCTTCTTTCGTGATCATGTGCACGGGGATGTTATCGGAGCTGTAGACATCGATAAGAATAAGATCGTATTTTTGATCCCTCTGCGCTGCCATTTTCAAGCGGCCGTCGCCGAGAATAATATCATACGGGCTGCCGCAGTCCGACAGATACGTGAACAAGGCTTTATCGTCGGCGATTTTTACCACGTCCGGATCGATTTCAAAAAAATCAAAATGGCGCCCCTGTTTTTTAAAGCACGCCGTAACGCCAATGCCGAGCCCGACTACGGCAACATCCTGCTTTCCACGGCGGCGATTCATAATTTCAAACGCATCCTGCACCGGGCTGTCCGCCCCGTAATACGATATAGGTGTCAGGACATAGGGTGGTTCCAGCGCCTGCGCACCGTGATTGGTCGTGCCATGCAAAAGAAAACGCTCTCCTTCTTCAGTATCCACCACCTTCAGCACGCCATAAAAATTCCGCTCCTTCAATACAATTTTCTTGTAATTGATCCGGTTCAAAGTATCGCCCGGCATAAAAAACAGCATGAGAACGCAGATGGAAGCTGCAAAAGCCCAGCGCTGCCTGAGGAACATCACCATGAAGACCGTGATGAAAAACGCCGCGATATAATGATAATGACTGCCTGCATTCGCGAAAGCGAGACCGGCAAAAAACACGATGACAAAAAAGCCGATGAAATCAAAACGAAAAAGCCCGTCCAGTCCGCGCGCCTTGAAATAAGCACAGATCTGCTGCCCTGTTGTATTCAAATTTTCTCCCGCGCCCGTATAACGCAGGAAGGCGACGGCCAGCAATATCAGCGGGTATTCGAGCGGCGTGACAAAAATAACGGGTGCGAGCAATGCGTTGAAAACTCCGCCGAGCGCGCCGCCCAGCGACATGATCATGTAGAATTCCGTAAGCTGGATAGCGCGCGGGCGGAGACTGACCAGGCGCATGTGGCAGGCCAGCGCTGTCAGAAAAAACAGTATCAGATGGGAGGTAATGGCGATTGCGGCATTGAATGTCAGAAATGCCACTGATGAAATCGGGGGCACAAGCACAAAAATAAAGGCGATACCCTGCCAAAGCCACACGCGGTTTTCGCTGATACAGGATCTGCGCGCGAAGGCAATGATGAAAGTGCCGACATAGAGAGCAAGGGGGAGGATCCATAGCAGGGGAACAGAGGCAACATCCGTTGTTATGAAGGTTGTCACGCCGAGCATCAGGGAAGACGGAATAAAAGCGAGCAGCAGCCAGGCGCCGCGCAAGCGCCAGGAGATGAAAGAACCGGTGGACATTGTTGCGGTTTCACGCCTTGCGTGACGCGCGGGCAATGCACAGAATAACATCAGCGCAAACAGGGCCACGTAGCCCAGGCTCCAAAAATGTGACTGCTGCGGCAGCGTCCAGAGCGGTTCGATAATAAAGGGGTAGGACAACAAGGCCGTCATGGAACCGAGATTGCTGGCCGCGTAGAGGAAGTAAGGGTTATCCGCATCCGGGTGCCCTGTGCGCGCGAACCAGTGCTGGAGCATCGGCGCCATCGCGGACAAAACGAAAAACGGCCCGCCGAGGCGCAGTGTCATGATCCCGGCCTGCCAGAGCGCTGGGTTGCCGTCTGCGGGCGGCCGCCAGCCGGAAGGAATCGAAAGCGGCAGGACAACGAGGAACATCACGAACAGGAGTCCATGCAGCAGCACCTGAATTTTTACATCCAGGTAATGGCTAGTGTAATGCGCATAGGCATAGCCGGCCAGCAGGAAGAGCTGAAAAAAGAGCATGGCGGTGGTCCAGACCTGCGAGGAACCGCCGAGCAATGGCAGGATCATTTTCGAAAACAAAGGCTGCACGGAAAATAAGAGGGCGGCGCTGAGAAATAACGTTATGGAATATACAATGATCAGATGCCTTATATTCATATTCTAAAATCTCACTTTTTCCCTTGAAAATAAAGGAATTTAATGTCATTTAAACCGTACTAAATTAGTCCTGTATTGAGAACCATTCTCACCTCGGGCGAAGGAGCGATTTTTGATCAAAGTTTCAAAGCTTGCAGATTACGCGGTTGTCGTTCTTGCGACGCTCAATGAGTGCGATGTACAGATGACGGCGCCCTTGCTCGCGCGCGAAACCGGTCTGCCGGAACCGACGGTGGCGAAGGTTCTGAAACTTTTGGGCACCGGGAATTTCGTAACATCGACACGCGGGGCAAATGGCGGCTACCGTCTCGCTGTGCCATTCGAGACCCTCACTATTGCGCACATTATCACAGCCATCGACGGACCGATTGCATTGACCGCGTGTGTCGACGGGCAGGAAGGTTGCGGCTTTCAGGGCGGCTGCGCGGTGCGCGGGCGTTGGAACCAGGTGAACCGCGCTGTGAATGAAACGCTCGCAGGCATATTGCTGCGCGACATGATGAAGAACGACAAGAGGGCGGCATGAGCAGCATCTCTGAAAAAACCATTGAGCAGGTCGAAGCCTTAAGCGGTAAATATACCGCCGGGTTTGTCACGGATATTGAGAGCGACAAGGCGCCGAAGGGGCTGTCTGAAGATACAGTGCGCTTTATTTCTGCAAAGAAAAAAGAGCCGGCATGGCTGCTGGAATGGCGTTTGAAAGCCTACAGGATGTGGCTGACGATGCCGGAGCCGAAATGGGCCAAGGTGGAATTCCCGGAATTCGATTACCAGGATGCATA
>JBQTJN010000056.1:0-10889 GCA_052387095.1 Alphaproteobacteria bacterium | reverse complement strand
TTTAAGCTTGGCTGCTCAAGGGGATATGGGCTATTCCACACAGTTTTCTGGCCGGGGAAAAGCTTTTATTCAAAATTAAATTGAGGGAGGCGAGGCGGGATGCGGCGCTTATGAACCCGTTTGACTGCCGGTCAAAGTTATAGCCCATCTCCTTGGTGATCAGTTCCTGGACAATCTTGTGTGCCAGAATATTCATAAGACCCGGCAGGGTAGCAGAACGGGCCGTTACAGCGTTGCGGCTTTCTGTCTCAAGCAGGGCGGTATAGAATCGGGAGGACGGCTCATAGCCTGAAAACTGCTTGATCTGCAGGTGTGCGAGATTGTAATCGCGGCAGAAATGTCCCTCAAACCGTTTGAATTTTTCCTTTTCGAGATCAAAGGCGTAGCGGGCGACCAGGCTGACATTGCTGAGAATGGCTGCCAGACGGTCTTCGTCCAGTGTATCCTTGAGGTCGAGCGTGGTGTTGTTGCTGAGTTTGAGGGCTTCGATCTGACTCGCGCGCTCCATTAACCTTATGTAGGTTTTAGGCTCATCGGCCAGGTTTTTATCTAGGTCGATATAGCAAAGCGGTCTGCCATTTGCTGCATTGAGAATGCTTAACACTTTTAAAGGTGCATTAAATTCAAATTTAAAAGCGATTCCCAAAGCGACAAAGGAGCCCTTATCATCGGCTTCTTCGTACTGCATGTGAAACTTTGTCCACTGTTCAACTAATTTTTTATTTAAAGAATGCTAACATGGGACCCGGGATCGGCGTCAAGTTTTATATTAGAGAACTGTTAATTAGTGAAACAAATGTACTCATTTATACCTTAGGGGCCTGATTTTTAACAATTAAGGTCTTATTGTATGCATCTAATATCGCTGTGGCGCCGACGGGTAGAGTTAGGAAATTCGCGCCGTGACCAAAGGGCGCATTTATCAGGACCGGGATATCCAGTCCCTCCGTGTGTTCTTTCACAATATCCTGCAGGGTAAAGCCGTAAGGGCGGCTGCTATCCTTCATATCTGTGAATTCGCCAAAAATGAGTCCGGCAATTTCCCTGAACACGCCAAGGCGCTTCAGATGTAAAAGCATTCTGTCGATACGGCTCCATTCCTCACTGCAATCCTCAAGAAACAGAATGGAGCCTTTCCAGAATTTGCCCGGCAAGGTTTGCGGCAGATATTGAAACAGGCTGAGATTGCCGCCGACGAGCGGGCCTTCGGCTGTCCCGTCCTTTATAATTTCGGCCTGCTTGAAATCCCATGTTGTAATCTTGCCTGACAATACATCCAGAGCATGCTCCAACTCCTTATGTTTGTGCAGGTCTTTAAAAACAGGTCCATGAAAGGTTGTGATGCCGGTATGCGCATAAACGCCGTTGAGCAGCGTAGTGATATCGCTATAGCCGATCAGGATTTTTGGCGCGGCTTTCATTTTTTTGAAATTGATTGTATCCAGGGTCCAGAGGGCGCGGTTGCCGCCGCGCGCCGCCCAGATGGCATTTATATCCGGACGTTGCCACAGGCCCTGGAGCGCCAGGGTTTTCTGTAGCGCCGTGCCGGCTGACTGGTGTTCGCGTTCATAGGTCTGCGGATGAATGAACACCTTGTAACCGCGTGCTTCCAGCGCTGCCTTTGATTTTTCGATGTCCTCTTTTTCTACGTAACTGGACGGCGCCATGACGCCGATCGTGTCGCCGGGTTTAAGGAGGGGCGGGGCGATGGGTTTTGCGCGTCTATGATTCATAGGGGAAATATAACTTATCTCCACTGTCATTGCGAGGAGGCGCGAAGCGCCCACGTGGCAATCCAGAATGGTTATTGTAGGCCCCTGGATTGCCGCGCTCACGTTGTTCGCTCGCAATGACGGTATGTGAGGAATATTCACTCGCGATGACGTGAGGGAAGTGTGGTCTCTCTCTGAAACCTGCCTTGTGAAAGGGAATTTATAGGGCCGGGATCTTAAATCCCGTATGGTTTTTTCGTTCAAGCCTATCAAAGATAAGCAAGCACGGGCGCCCGTGACGAGCGCTTATAGTTTTCTCCCCGAACGGCCCGTCATGATGGCTTGTGGTGTCCCCCCTTCGGCATCGGCGGGCGCCAGCATGTCCAGATCCGCCGTGGGAACCAGTTCACTTCGGACCTTATAACAAGACATGCTTTTTGTCAAGGAAAATATTCCTAACTCAACCAGCCTTCTGAATTTTTTCGGTGATTTCCGCCAGGACTTCCTCGGCGCGGAGGTTTTCCACCTGGCATGTGCCGGCGCCCTCATGACCGCCGCCGCCATATTCAAGGCAGAGCCTGCCGATATGAGTTTTGCTGGTTTTGTTGAGGATAGATTTACCAATGGCGAGCACGGTGTTCTGTTTGTTTTTGCCCCAAAGTACATGGATCGAGACGCTGCATTGGGGAAAAAGAGCGTACACGACAAAACGGTTGCCAGCGAAAATGGTTTCTTCCTGCCGCAGGTCGAGCACGACGAGGCTTTTCTCGATATGGGCGCAGTGCTCGATCTGCTCGCGGAATTTTATGGAGTGGTCCTGGAAGATATCTATGCGCTCGCGGACATCAGGCAAAGCGAGAATTTCCGCGATGGATTGTTTTTCAGCGCAATGATCGATCAGTTTCATCATCAGTTGGTAATTGGAGATGTTGAAGTCGCGGAACCGCCCGAGGCCCGTGCGCGCATCCATCAGGAAGCTCAGCAAAACCCATCCTTGCGGGTCAAGAATATCTTCGCGGGAAAAACTCGCGGAATCGGCCTTGTCGACAGCATCCATCATTTCCACGGAGATGTCCGGGAAGGTTTCGGCGCCGCCAAAATAATCATAGACGACGCGCGCGGCGGACGGGGCTTTGGGATCGATGATGTGGTTTTTCGGGCGATCTTTTACACGATCCATTTCGCTGGCGTGATGGTCTATCGCCATGTAAACGCCGGGAACATAGGGCAAGTTGGTTGTGATATCAATGTTACTGACCTCGATCAGGCCGTCCTGCATATCTTTGGGATGAGCAAACATGATCTCGTCGATAAGGTTCAAGGATTTCAGGAGCACGCCGCACACCAGGCCGTCCATATCGCTGCGCGTGATCAGGCGATATTTTTTATTGGAATCCGGCATAAGTTTAGCGGACGATGCGGCCATGGGTCATTCCTAAACAGATAATTCAAGACTTCGAGAACGCAGAGGTGCCAGTTTAATATAGAACGGGGAAAAATGAAACTTTTTATAAGGCGAAATATTATCTATGCCGTCATCGCCGTCATCCCGAGCGAAAGGGAGGGATCTTTGCCCTATATTATAAATCCAAGATCCTTCGGCTTCGCCTCAGGATGACGATTTTACAGGGTACGGGTTTTGTGCAGGACAGCAAAAGAGGCTTAAGCTTCTTTCTTCTCTTTATCCTTTTCCTTTGCAGCCTTTTTCTTCTTGTCGGCAAAGACATACATAGGTGTTTTATTTTCCTTCACCGTGTTCTCGTCCAGCACAACTTCCTCGATATCCTCCATGTCCGGCAATTCGTACATGGTGTCGAGCAGCAGCATCTCGATAATCGAGCGCAGGCCGCGGGCGCCTGTTTTTCTCTCGATCGCTTTTTTGGCAACGGCGGTGAGGGATTCCGGTTTGAAGGTCAGCTTCGCGCCTTCCATTTCGAACAGTTTCTGGTACTGCTTGACGAGGGCGTTTTTGGGCTGTGTCAAAATCGTGACCAGTGCGGCCTCATCGAGATCTTCCAGCGTTGCGATAACGGGCAGGCGGCCGACGAACTCAGGGATCAGGCCGTATTTCAATAGATCTTCCGGCTCCAGTTCCTGGAATAATGAACCCACGCTGCGTTCGTCCGTGGCTTTCACATCGGCGCCAAATCCGATGACCGTGCCTCGACCGCGTTGTGCAATAATTTTCTCTAGACCTGAGAAGGCGCCGCCGCAGATGAAGAGAATGTTGGCGGTGTCGACCTGCAGAAATTCCTGCTGCGGGTGCTTGCGTCCGCCCTGCGGAGGAACGCTGGCGACCGTGCCTTCCATGAGTTTCAGAAGGGCCTGCTGCACGCCTTCACCGGAAACGTCGCGGGTGATAGATGGATTGTCGGATTTACGGCTGATCTTGTCGATCTCGTCGATGTAGACGATACCTTTCTGCGCGCGTTCGACATTGTAGTCGGAGGCCTGCAGAAGCTTGAGCACGATATTTTCAACATCTTCACCGACATAACCGGCCTCGGTGAGCGTTGTGGCATCGGCCATGGTGAAGGGCACATCGAGAATGCGGGCCAGGGTTTGTGCCAGCAGGGTTTTCCCCGAACCTGTCGGACCGACCAGAAGAATGTTGGATTTTGCGATCTCGACTTCCGCGCCCTTGCCGCCATGTTCGAGACGCTTGTAGTGATTGTGCACGGCGACGGAGAGAATACGTTTCGCTTTTTCCTGGCCGATCACATAGTCATCAAGTACCTTTTTAATATCGCTCGGAGTCGGGACTCCCTCGCCGTGGCGGACGATCTGGCTTTTATCTTCCTCGCGGATGATGTCCATGCAAAGCTCGACGCATTCGTTGCAGATGAATACATTCGGGCCGGCGATCAGCTTACGCACCTCATGCTGGCTCTTGCCGCAGAAGGAGCAGTAGAGTGTGTTTTTGCTATCGCTCGTCGTGGCTTTGCTCATTTAGATAGAATCCTGTGTTTGCTTCCCGGGGAGGTGTTCTGGGGCGCCGTTTGAATCAGTTCTTAACAATCTGCCAAGTGGAGCGCTCATGTGCAAGTCCCTATGCTAATCAAATGGTTTTTTCTTTTTTAAAAACAAATATCTGTTTATTGATCTCTTCGTCCTATAATTCCATTTTAACGCCAAGAATATGTGTAAAAGTTTAACTGATTACGACAAACATGACCAAGAAAACCCTGCAGGAACTTGCCGATAATTTCGCCCTATTTGACGACTGGGAGGAGCGTTATCGCTACCTGATCGATCTGGGGCGGACATTGCCTGTCATGGACGAGGCGCTCAAAATAGATGACCGGCTCGTGCCGGGCTGCACCAGCCGCGTGTGGATGAAGGCGGAAGTGAAAGGCGGGCGGTTTCATTTTATCGCCGACAGTGACGCGCATATCGTGCGCGGACTGGTCGCGCTGCTCTATGCGGCCTACGAGGGTAAAACACCGGATGAAATCCGCCAGGCGGATATTGCCGCAGTTTTTAAGCAAATCGGTCTCGACCAGCATTTATCGCCCAACCGCCGCAGCGGTTTCTTTGCGATGGTGGAGAAGATTAATGAGTTGGCTCAAGCCTAGCCGTCATTACGAGAAGGCTGAAGGCCGACGAAGCAATCCAGTTTTTTGGTTGCGGCCCTGGATTGCTTCGCTCATTCCATTCGCTCGCAATGACGATGTTTATTCTTTTACTTCAGCCTTCACGAAATGCACGCTTTTCAGGGTTTCGCTGAATAGCTTGTCGGCTTTTTCGTGCGGTGCGCCGACGAGTTCGGCTTCCACTGAAAGGGCCGAGCGTTTGCCCATCCATAATTGTGCGATGTAGATATTTGGCAGGTTATTGGCTTTGCCTTCGCCGACCAGTCCGGCCTGGCGGTAATCGGTTTCCTCGCGCCATGTCGTGTCGAACGTGTCGACGTTGCTGCGGCGGGTCATGGCGCGCAAGGTCGCCTCCATCACTTCGCGGGTATATTTTTTCTGCATATCTTCGTTGACGACGCTGCAGGTGACCCGGAACTTGACGGATGAGTCGATGCCGTAGACCTGGTTGTAGCTGATGAGATCGTAGCAGCGGGATTTATCATTGGTTTCGCAGCGTTGCGATATATCGGGCTCCTCCGGAAAGGTGACCGCGAATTCGCAGGCGTCAGGGCGGAAGGTGGAGGATTTATCCACCGCGTCCTGCGCGAGAACTGGCACAGTCAGGAGCATGAGTGCGAGAATTTTAACAGCTGGATTGCGCACGTTTCCTCACCGCGTCGATGCCTGTATTTTCGGGCCCTTGCGAGCGCGCCAGCATATCCTTGATTTCCCAACCGCCGCCTTCCATGGGTACGAAGACGAAGGGAATTCCCTTCTTCTCGGCGTAACCGAATTGCTTCTGGATTTTGGCGGGAACGGGGAAAAGCTCCACATTGAATCCCTGTTTGCGCAGGTCCTGCGCCTTGGCGGCGGCGGCGAGGCGCTGTGCTTCATCGAGCAGCAGCACAAGCGCGTGCGCGGGGGATGAGCCGCCCAGGGGCAGAAGATTTTTGCTTCTCAGGCGGTCGAACAGGCGTGTGAAGCCAATCGAGATGCCCACGCCCGGTAAATGCTTGTTGATGTAATTACCGGCGAGATCGTCATACCGCCCTCCGGAGCAGATGGAGCCGTAGCCGGGATCGCCCACGAAAACCGTTTCATAAACCGTGCCGGTGTAATAATCGAGCCCGCGAACGATGGAGAGGTCGGCGATGACAGAGTTTTCATGGAAATGTTTAAGTTGGTCCATGACGAAAGACAATTCTTCGACTCCACTTTGTAAAGTCTGGATTGCTTCGTCGCTTGCGCTCCTCGCAATGACGTCATTGCGAGCGATGAAATCGCGAAGCAATCCAGAGATATTGGCTCGTTTGGAATTAATTTTTGCAAGTTGAATAAAAATATCAGAAAATTCTTGAGGCAAATTATCCAGGCGTAAGTTAGTTTTAAGGCCTATCAATGTTGCTGCTTCACCTGCTTTCTGAAGTTTATCTATCAAATTGGTGTATCGTCCGGTTTCTTTGATCCCAAAGCATTTTAATAGTCCAAATAAAATTTTGCGATTACTAATCCGTATCTGAATTTCCTCATTCTCCATCCCCGGTAGGGACGTGAGGATTTCCCAGATAATTGCGGGCATTTCGGCATCGAACTGCAGCGGCAGGCTGTCGACATTGATGACATCGATATCGCACTGGTAAAACTCCCGCATGCGGCCGGCCTGCGGGCGTTCGCCGCGCCAGACTTTCTGGATCTGGTAGCGCTTGAACGGGAAGGTGAGATCGTTGAAGTGCAGCGCGACGTAACGGGCGAAGGGAACCGTTTGGTCGAAGTGCAGCGCCAGTCGAGCCTCGCGCGTGTCGCCTTCTTCTTTTTGCAGGCGTTCGAGCACATAAATTTCCTTGTCGACATCTTCGCCCTTGGCGGTGATGACATCGAGCTCCTCCACCGACGGGGTTTCGATGGAGCAATAGCCGTAGCTTTCAAAAACACGGCGGATCTGGTCGAGCCAGCGCTGCTCGACGCGACGCACTTCGGGAAGCCATTCGGGGAAGCCGCTGATCGGCTTGGGTTTGTAAATTTTGCGTTCGGTCATAGGATATTGATTAATATAGGTCAGGCATTAATACAAGCTAGCGCTTAAGAATGATTAAAATGGTAGATAGAGCTATGTTCTGCCAATGCCCTAAAAATCTTTTTGGAGGGGTCATCGGGTCCCAAAGATATTTCAGGATGCCATTGCACAGCTATAAAGAATACTTCCGGCTCAATATATTCCACCGCTTCCGGAAGACCATCTCTGCTTCTCGCGGAAACCCGCAATTCGGATCCAATTATAATTGGCATTTCTTGATGATGTGAGTTTACCCAAATATTGTCTTGACCTATCACGTCATAAAGCAAAGTATCCTTTACAATATCAATTAGGTGCGCAGGCTGTGTTGCAGGTATTCCTGTGTGGATTACTTTTTCATTAAAATCGACTGTAAGGTCAAGTTTTTGTATCTGTTCTTTGTAATGTTCTGTGGTCTTATATACATCCACGTCGTTTGTCATGATTGAATTATTTGCGCCGCAAAATATTTGCTCTCCTGCGCAGATAGCTGTTCCCGGTATACCGGCTTTGCGCATAATACCAAAAAATTTTATTTCCTTATTGGCGCGTATAGATCGGGAATATTTTGATCCGCTTTTTTCGAGATACCAGTTTTGAGGACTTGCGAATTGTCCGCCGATGGACAGGAAACCATCAATTCGGCCTATGTAATCTTTGGGATTGTGATAGGTAAGCATAACAGGCACGGCGCGGCGAGTATCTGAAATAGCATCGGCATAATCCTGGCGCATGGCGTAATAAGGACGATTGGAGAAACCACCTCTGACTTCATGGTCAGCTACAATTCCAATGGTCGGTTTATACATTACACAGCTCTTCTGTTGCCCTCATCAAACAACGCTTCCAGCTGTCCAGTCAAGGCTTTTGCAAGTCCGTCAATATTGGCGATCGTGATGGCGCGTTTGTAATAGCGTGTGACATCATGGCCGATACCAATGGCGGTGAGCTCGACTTCCGAGCGGCTTTCGATCCATTCGATGACATTGCGTAAGTCGAGTTCGAGCAGATTGGATGGGTTCACAGAAAGCGTTGAATCATCGACCGGCGCGCCGTCGGAGATGACCATCATGATTTTGCGCGCTTCCGGCCGCCTTGCGAGACGGTTGTAAGCCCAGACCAGCGCTTCGCCGTCGATATTTTCCTTGAGCAGGCCTTCCTTGAGCATGAGGCCGAGATTTTTACGCGTGCGCCGCGTCGGTGCGTCAGCGGATTTGTAAATGATGTGCCGGATGTCGTTCAGGCGGCCGGGGTTGGCAGGGCGGCCTTGCGCCATCCAGAGATCGCGGGCTTTGCCGCCTTTCCAGGCACGCGTCGTAAAGCCCAGTATTTCCACGCGCACACCGCATCTTTCCAGTGTGCGGGCGATGATATCCGTCGTCATGGCAGCGATGGCGATAGGCCTTCCGCGCATCGAGCCGGAATTATCGATCAGCAGTGTTACGACCGTATCACGGAATTGCGTCTGTTTTTCCTGTTTGAACGTGAGAGGGACGTTCGGATTTGCAATGACGCGGGCGAGGCGGGCGACATCGAGAATGCCTTCATCCAGATCGAACTGCCATGTGCGGAGCTGGCGTGCCATGAGTTTGCGCTGCAGGCGGTTGGCGAGTTTTGTAATGATCGTCTGGTGCTGGGTCAGTTGTTTATCAAGGAGGGCACGCAGGCGCGTTAGTTCTTCGGGATCGGCGAGCTCGGTAGCGTTCACTTCTTCGTCGAATTCCGTCGTGAAAATCGTGTAAAGCCCGTTGCGCCCGGATACAAGCCGGTCGGGATCGTTGATAAAGGGTGTGGCCGGCATGTCGCCTTCCCCGAGGGCGCCGGATTCATCGCCGGTGTCATCGGCGCCGCCGAGCAGTTCGCCTTCGCTGTCTTCACCGGTTTCCTCGCCGGCGGTTTCGTCCTTGAGGGAAGAGCCGTCCTGTTCCCTGCCGGGTTCGCCCTGTTCGCCCATCTTGTGATCTTCGCCGCCTTCGCCTGCGCCGTCTTCGGATGAGGTGTCGCCCGTACCTAGATCATCCATTTCGAGATCGCGCATGAGTTTGCGCGCGGCTTTCGCGTAGGCTTGCTGGTCGTGAAGGTTTTTCCGGAGCTCGGCCCAGCCGTTTTTCAATTGCGATTTCAGGAAAGGCCGCCAGGCCTCGATAACTGGTTTTGCGTTTTCAGGAACGGTTTCATTAGTCAGGGCGATGCGCGCCAGCACGTGCAATGCATCCACGGCCGCGGCCTGCTCGCGTTTTGTCACATGCTCGAACCCGGCGCGTTTGCATTTTTCCTGCAGCACCGCATTGAGATTTTCGGCGGTGCCGTCCATCTGCTGCGCGCCGATCGCTTCGCAGCGCGCCTGTTCCAGTGCGTTGAAAATTGTACGGCCCTGCATGGTGCAGGGTTGGTTGCGGCGGTGAATTTTTTCATCGTGATGGGCGAGATAGAGCGCCTGCACATCGGCGCAGCCGCGCACGAGCCGGACCGAGGCGGAATCGACATTGTAATCGGGCAGGCGCAGGCGCGTGAGGCCCGTAATATTTCCGACGGGCGGTTCGCCGGGGCTGAAGGTGACCTCGATATCCTTAAGCCCCGCCATAGCGCGCACGGTTGCAGCTGTAGCGGCCTTGAAGCTTTCGATGTTCTTTACAAAATCGGGTTTATTGTTCATAAGTTTCGAGTTTAGCGCTTAAAAGGCCTGCTTAAAATGACTGTCATCCCTGTTAATCTTAATAAAGTTATTGATGTGACAAAGCAATTGGCGGGAGTCTGCGTGATTGTTACAGGGGCCTTCCTTACAAGTTCGCCGACCAAGTATGAGCCTTATCCCATCAATAGGCTTATTTCAGGAATACGGAACATGGAAGCCCAAGGGGTCAACCGGGAGGACATTGCTGCCGAGCTGGACGGGATTTTAGAGGGTCTTAAAGGGCTTAGTCTGCCAGAAAATGAACGCTATAAGGTCTTTTCCAGCTATATTAATATCATCAAAGATATGCGCCAAAAGTATGAAAATACAGGAGAAGCTGGCTCCTGTGAAATAGCGCAACCATAGGCCTTGACTAATTTACATAATTCATTTAATATCTAGTTTCAATTTAATTAAAGGGTTTCTAAATGTCTATGAACAGAGCACAAAAAAGAGTTGGTAACATCGCTATAGTCTTCTTGGGAATTGTTACGGCGGTAGTTGGGGTTACAGGGTTTTCCGGTGTTTCGAACTCTGCACCTGCTGAGCCGAAAGATACGGGCCGGGATGTTGATGCCATTCATAACACACGTGTTGTAAACCTTATGTTCGACATGAAACACGCTGGAAAAACTCCCCAGGAAATTTTTGATAAATTGGGAAAAGATATTGAGGCCCTAACAATTCCTAAAGCTGATGAAGGAACTATTGAAGAGCAAGCTGAAATCCTTGCTGAGCGAGATGCACTTTTCGAATGCCGCCAAGTTTTTAACCAGGATGCTACTGTACCTAATAGCTGCATGACAGAACAAGAAACCAGACTTTTCCTGGGTGCAGAAGATGAGGCGGAGCCCTCAGAAACACCGCAAGAAACA
>JBQTJN010000055.1:0-14894 GCA_052387095.1 Alphaproteobacteria bacterium | reverse complement strand
CAGCGCCGATGTGCGCGCCCCGGTATCGATCTTCGCCTTTACGGCCGGCAGGCAGAGCTCCGGCAGACCGACCCATTCCTGCCAGCCTATGACTGTTTTTTTCTTCTTTTTCTTTTTGATGAGAACCGCTTCCATGGATCACTCTATCGAAACCCCGTTTTTAAAATGGGGTCTTAAAGTCATGAGGCCCCGCTTACGCCGGGGTTGCAGAATTTATGATCGTAACCCCTAACGGGTCGTGAATCAAAATATTCGCGAGGAAACCGTAATAATTTGCAATCGCCGCCAGGCTCGTGGTTTCGTTACTGGTGTGGTACATGAGCGTCGGGATCTGCACGCTGGCGCCGGACCAGCGCCCCGCCGTGTTTTTAATAAGCTTGCCAAGCTCGGTGGAACCCAGCTGCTCCGTCGTCTTGCCCTTCGCCAGCAATGTTTCATCCTTGAACTGGAAGCCTATACCAAGCGCCGTGCAGCGCTCTTTCAGACGGTTCACCAAAGCCGGATTAAATATCGCGTTGGAATCGCGGTTGCGGAAAACCACCTGGCCTTTTTCGATCGGTTCGCTGTCGTTATAAGGGCTCGTATCGATGACAATGATGTCCTGGCTTTCAAACCCGCTATGCTTCAGACACGCCGCGATGTGGATCCAGCTTTTGCCGATCTCCTCATCTTTCGGAATGATCGCCATGCCCTGGTAGCCGCGTTTATAAAGTGTATGAATGACCGCCAGCGACAGCGCATTATCAATCTGCCCCTTGAGATACCCGTTTTCTTTCTTGGCGATGCGCTCATACGCAACCGGGACGCCGAGCTTGATCTCCGCCATGCCTTCAACCTTGAACAAGGCTGACCCGTTCATCACATGCGGCTCAACGGTTTGAATTGTGCCCTCGCCAAGCCGCGCCCCCGTCCACTGGTCATAGGCACAGACACACTCGCCCTGGAAGCGTTTGCCTATATCTTCCAGTTCCTTCTGAGACGCCTTGTTGGGCTCGCCGTATTTGATCTCTTTCATATATTGCGCGGCATACACATATTCGTCATGACCGAGGCTGATCAGCCCGTGCCGGTCCGCATGCGCGGTGAGGATTCCGGTGCACGGGTTGTCGCCACGGACTTCCAGCGCGCCCGCAACTTTCGTCACGCCGAGATCGAGCGCTTTGAAATCCTGGTAAAGATAACTGAGAAAATGATCTTCATACCCGACCACGGACGGGATTTTCAGGTATTCAACCGTCTTGGCAATAATATGCTCAACCGGGTCGAAGTTTCCTGAAGAGGTATCTGTATTTTCTTTGAGATCGACGGACATAAAGAGAGGAGCTCGGGGAAGAGTGTTAAGACAGGATGGTGGGCCCGGCCGGACTTGAACCGGCACGCCCTTGCGGGCAACAGATTTTAAGTCTGCAGCGTCTACCATTCCGCCACGGGCCCGAACCTCCTCCAATCATAAGCCCTGACAAGGGTTTATGCAATTGCGGAAGGCGGTAAATCCCTGGCTTTTACGCTTCTATTATCCGCGGATCATCTCGGAAATCGTCTCAATAATGGCGCGGCCCCTGGGCGTCAGGTAAATCGTCTTGCGGCGATGCTCTTCTGCAGCGAGGGCAAAGGTGTTTGCCCGCTTGATATATAAGAACATGATCCACCCCACACAGAATCATTTTTTATATATCCAGGTTAAATTTGAATTAACTTTTAAATTTTATTTAAAAACATGAAGCGTTTAGCCATTTACAGCCGAGTCCTCACGACTGTATCTTTGCAGATAAGGCAGCGTCAGCGCACCGATTTTCATGTGATCATCCAGCAGCACGATGGGCTGCGCGCCGTGTCCTTTGATCACGAGCGGCGGCCGTGACATGAGGCTGAGTGTTCCGTTTGGATTTTTGAAGACGCAGGATTGCATCGCACTTACGAGATCGAAATCCAGTGTAAAGCAGGAAAGCGTTGAAAAAGAAGAGTAAGAGATATCGCTCCCCATGATCTGCGTGGCGCCAAAGGAGGCATCCTCGAAATCACAATGTGCCAGATCTGAATCCGCCAAGCACGTATTGTAAAAACTCGCACCGTTGAACAGACTTTGCGACAGGCAGGCTTCGGATATGTTGGCGCCGGTCAGGTTGGCGCCCGAAAAGTCCGCACCTTTTATGCGCGCACCGTCCAGCGCCGCATTCGAAAGATTTTTGTAACGCAGGTCCGCGCCCTCAAGATTGATATTGTTTCTGACCGCACTTTCCAGGCAGGCCCGGTAAGAGCAAAACAATCCCTCATACAAGGCGTGTTTGCTGGCGCTGCAATATATACCTATGGTTTTCATACGTTTCTCCATACAACCAATGATTGAATTCAATGGTTGATATAACGGGAGTAATTTTAAAAGTAAACGGGATATTTGATTTTTTATAAACCGTGTTGTGAAACCCCCCTGGGAAACCTAGATTTAAAGGATGGACAATCCTGACACTGAAATCCCCTCCGGCCTGCTGGCAAACGGGCTTGAAAATATCAGGCGTTTCGGGCGGCAACTGCCCGATACGCCGGGGGTTTACCGCATGCTGGATGAACGCGGCGACGTACTCTATGTTGGTAAGGCAAAATCTCTCAAAAAGCGCGTTTTATCTTATCTCAATGCGCCGCGCCTCCCCATACGCCTGCAACGCATGCTCGCCCTCACGGCCTCCATGGAATTCGCCCATACCCATACGGAAGTAGAGGCGCTGCTGCTGGAATCCAACCTGATCAAGAAGCTCAAGCCGCGTTTTAATATCCTGTTACGTGACGATAAATCCTTTCCCTATATTTTCATCTCCGACACACACGCGTATCCGCAGGTGAAGAAGCACCGCGGCACGCGCAATGAAAAAGGCTCTTATTACGGCCCGTTTGCCGGGGCAGGCGATGTCAACCGCACCATTACAATTCTGCAGAAAGCCTTTCGTTTGCGTAACTGCACGGATAGTTATTTCGCGCAAAGAACGCGTCCCTGTCTGCAATATCACATCAAGCGCTGCACGGCACCCTGCGTGAATCTTGTCCTGAAGGAAGAATATGCAGAGCAGATTGGGCATGCGCGCGATTTTCTCGAAGGCCGCTCCCGCAAGATCCAGGACCGCTTTATCGCCGACATACAGAAAGCCAGTGAGAATTTCGACTACGAGGAAGCCGCCGATCTGCGCGACCGCATCCGCGCACTCACTGCTATTCAATCAAAACAGAATATAAATATTGAAGGTCTCGGCGAAGCCGATGTTGTCGCGCTGACGCAGAAAAGCGGCAAAAGCTGCGTCGAGGTTTTCTTCTTCAGGGCCGGTCAGAATTACGGCAACAAATCTTATTTTCCGCGCCACGACCCTGAGGAGGAAGTGGAAAATATTCTCGGCGTTTTCCTGGCGCAGTTTTATGAGAGCAAGCCGGTGCCGAAAGAAATTATCGTCAGCCATGAGCCGCTTGAAAAATCCCTGTTGATGCAGGCGCTGTCCTTGCGTGCGGGCGGTACAAAGGTAAAAATCACAAAGCCCGTTGGTGGCGTGCGCGGAAAAATACTGCAGTTCGCCCTGGAAAACGCGGGAGCTGCGCTTTCCCGTCATATAGAGGAAAAAGCCGGCGAAAAGGCGGTCCTGAAGCAGGTCGCTGCGTTTTTGGGTCGCGAGGAAATTCCGGAGCGCATCGAGGTCTATGATAACAGCCATATTTCCGGCGAAGATATGGTCGGCGCGATGATCGTGGCGGGACCTGAAGGATTCATCAAAAACGCGTACCGGAAATTTAACATCCGCGAAGCAAACGCCGCCGACGATACCGGCATGATGAAAGAAGTTCTGCACCGCCGTTTTGCGCGCCGGCTGAGAGAAGATGAGAGAAAATCCGAATGGGCCTCGCCGGATGTCATCATCATGGATGGCGGGCAGGGGCAGTTCAACGCGGCGAAAGAAATCCTGGAGGAATTCAATCTGCAGGACGACATCATGCTGATCGCAATCGCCAAGGGCTCCGACCGCAACGCGGGCCGCGAGAAAATTTTCATGTCGGGGCGTCCGTTTTTCCAATTGCGTGCCGATGATCCTGTTCTTCATTACCTGCAACGCCTGCGCGATGAGGCGCACCGCTTCGCCATCGGCACGCATCGCGCCCGCCGCTCCAAAAAGATCATGGCTTCGCCGCTCGACGAGATTGCCGGGATCGGTGGCAGGCGCAAAAAGGCCCTCTTGCTCCATTTCGGCTCCGCCCAAGCGATTGCCGGTGCCGGTGTGGAGGATCTGCGGAAAGTCGAGGGTATTTCGAAACGCACCGCTCAGAAAATTTATGAACAGTTTCATTAAGAATATTAATGTCTTAGTTCCGATACAATTGGCTGTTTCCGCGCCTCTCCGAAAAAATCTCGTATGATGTTCTTGCGGCCCTTTCCGGGCCATGCTACGGTCCGCCAGACTCAAAAAAACATTATTGTTTTAACTTTCTAATCCGCTAAAGCCGCGCGATTAGAGACCTGTAAAATTTAAAAGGATGACCCATGTTCCACCGCGTTAAATCAGAAACTCCCCAGACCAGTGATACCCAGGTGCCGAATCAACAGCAGAACCACGCAACTCCCCCGCAGGGCCAGCAACAAGCGCGCCCGGTGGAAAGAATGGCTCCGCCGCCCGCAAACACCGCGCAGCCCGCAATTCAATCTCAACAAGCTAAAACCCAGGAAACATTTTACCAGAAGGAAGCACAGACCATGACTGACACTGCCCAGCCGAAAAAAACCGAAACACAAACGCAGGATGCAGCGCGCGCGCTTGACATTCCGGGCGGCAATGCTTTTCAGCGTCAGGGCCAGCAGCCCGGATGGAATGCCGGGAATTATCCGGGTTCGGGTTACGTTGCGGGCGGTCTGCACAGCCCCGGTCTCGGCGTACAAGGATCCGACAACAAACTGACCATCGGCCGCGGCATTACAATGTCGGGCGAAATCAAATCCTGTAACCACCTCGTTGTCGAAGGCACAGTCGAGGCGAGCCTCACCGGCGCATCCGTGCTTGAAATCGCGCAGAGCGGCACATTCTTCGGCACAGTCGAGATCGAAGAAGCCACTGTAGCGGGCAATTTCGAAGGCGACATCACTGTCAGCGGCCGCCTTTTGGTGCGCTCAACGGGTACTATCAAAGGCACGATCTCCTACAAAGAGCTCGAAGTCGAAGCCGGGGCGGTTCTCGAAGGCCGCATCTCCCCGACATCTTCTGCCGGCCAGACCGCAGGCGGACGCCGC
Organism: Alphaproteobacteria bacterium; assembly: GCA_052387095.1. Taxonomy (GTDB): domain Bacteria; phylum Pseudomonadota; class Alphaproteobacteria; order Micavibrionales; family Micavibrionaceae; genus JBQTJN01. Next base: position 9,640 of record JBQTJN010000055.1, on the reverse strand, counting down.
AGCGGTGGTGCCAACAAGCAGAACAAGCCGAGCGCGACCTCTGCCCAGAAAGAAGCTGCGAATAATGAGCAGGGTCTTTTCGGCGGTACCAGCGCAGCAGCTGAATAAAATTTAATTCTCCAGAGGGTAAGAAACCCCGGTCTATGGATCGGGGTTTTTCTTCACTTGCATCCTGACGGAAGTCAGGATCCATGGATCTCAAATCAAGTTTGGGATGCGCGCTTTAATTTAATCGCGGCCGGCTGTAAATTCTTATCCTTATAAGCGCACAAATCCACCACAGGGCACTGCCGGCATAACGGAACACGCGCCTTGCAAGTATAGCGCCCGTGCAGGATCAGCCAGTGATGCGCATGGCTCATGAATTCCGCAGGAACGCGCCGAAGCAGTTTCATCTCCACTTTTTCCGGTGTTACCCCGCGCGCAAGGCCCGTGCGGTTTGAAACACGGAAAATATGCGTATCCACCGCGATTACAGGCTGGCCATATACAACATTCAGCACGACATTGGCCGTCTTGCGCCCGACACCGGGCAGGCTCATCAGCGCCTCGCGCGTATCCGGCACCTGACTGTCAAACTCATCAACCAGTCTCTGCGACAGCGCCATCACATTCGCTGCCTTGGCATTATAAAGCCCGATCGTCCTGATATGCGCTTTCAGGCCCGCAAGGCCCAGCCGGATCATCGCCTGCGGCGTCTTCACTTTTTTGAACAGATCTTTGGTTGCGCGGTTGACGCCAATATCCGTCGCCTGCGCCGAGAGCACCACCGCGACCAGTAACGTATAGGGATTGGAATATACCAGCTCCGTCTCCGGCGCCGGGTTCGCAGCGCGCAGGCGGGAGAAGAATTCATGAACGTCCGCGGGCTTCATATTATTTCTTCACAAACCGCGCATTCGGCTTGTCTTTCGCCACATGCCCGGCCTCGAACACTTCCGCGTTCATGCAGATATAAACCCCCGGCTTTAAAGCCTGCACTGCATACAGGGCAAAACCCAGGTTAAAACCTGCATCACTCAGCGCAAAATGCTGGAGGGGAATAAAGGATCCCATAAGGACTACAGTTTTACCCGTTTTCTGCTGCGCCAATAAATCCGCGGTTTCCACCATCGTATCTGTTCCATGTGTAACGATAATCTTCTCGACCGTGGATTTTTTGATGGCAACGGCCAGCGCTTCTTTATCGGTATCGGTGAGATCCCGGCTGTCTCTCATGCAAAGAACTTCATAGGTCACGTTCGTGTAAGGCTTTATAATATCTTTGAGATAAGGATGGATAATCGACTCCTTGCTGGGGATCGTAGTCGCTACGGTCGGCTCGAAATAGGAATCAATCGTTCCGCCGGTCATGATGAAATGAATCGCGTTTTTCATGAATTTTCCCCGCAAAATCACAGGAACCGGGTTGGCACGGCCCTGGATAAGCCTTATTTATAAGCCATGACTCACGAAAAAACCATAGCCGCCTCGATCGATTATCTCGTCGCGAATTATAAAGACCAACCGGAGCTGGACAATCTCGCGGCACGTGCCGGTTACGACTCCGCGCATTTCCAGAAGCTGTTTAAAACCTATGTCGGGATCAGCCCGAAGCGCCTTAACCAGTATATGAATATGCGCCATGCGCGCGGGCTGCTGGGTGAGGGCGCGAATATGTTCGAGGCGGCGCACCAAACTGGCCTCTCCGGCGGCGGGCGCCTGCATGATCTGTTCGTGACATGCGAAGCGGCCACGCCCGGCGAGGTTCAAAAGGGGGGCGCAGGACTCAAAATCACTTACGGTTTCTTCGCCGCGCCGATCGGCGAGATGATGATCGCCCGCACCCCGCGAGGGTTATGCTGGACCGGGTTTCAGATGGATGAAAGCCGTGATGAGGAAGTGCGGCGCGCAAAAAAACACTGGCCGAATGCGGACTTCATCCACGACGATACCGCGCTGGAAAAAGACGCGGATCAGTTCATGCAGATCTGGCGCGGGCAGGGCGATCCGAAACAAAAACTGAAACTCGATCTCTACGGCACGAATTTCCAGTTGCAGGTCTGGCAGGCGCTGTTGAAAATCCCGTGCGGCGAAACCATCACCTACCAGGACGTGGCGCGGGCAATTGGCCGCCCGAAATCATCGCGCGCCGTCGGCAACGCGGTCGGTGCCAATCCCGTATCACTGCTCATCCCCTGCCACCGCGTCATCCGGGCCACTGGAATCATTGACAATTACGGCTGGGGCGGCCCGCGCAAAAAGCTCATCCTGGCGATGGAAAATTCCGGTGTCATCCTTCAGTCGCTCAGGAGGACATAAAATTAAACCCCCAGCATATCCCGTATGGAATACAACCCGTTCTTCTGCTTGTGCGCCCAGAGCGCGGCGCGGATCGCGCCCTTCGCGAACAAAGCGCGGTTGGTGGCGCGGTGCGTCAGCTCAATCCGCTCGCCCTCGCCGTAAAAATAAACCGTGTGATCGCCGACCACATCACCGCCGCGCGCAACGGAAAATCCGATCTTGCCTTTTTCGCGCGCGCCGGTTTCGCCGTGACGCGCATAATCCGCCGCCTTGTCCAGCTCCACGCCGCGGCCGCGTCCCAGAGATTTGCCTAGCGCCAGTGCCGTGCCGGATGGTGCATCTATCTTATTTTTATGATGGCTTTCGAAAATCTCGATATCCCACTCATCTGCGCCCAAACTCGCCGCCGCGCGCTCGGCCAGCGCCAGCAACAGGTTCACGCCGACGCTCATATTCGCGGCATAGACAATGCGCGTCTCCAGTGCCGCATCCCGGATTTCCTTTTCATCCATTGCGCTCATCCCGGTCGTGCCGAGCACATAAGTCTTGTGGTGCCTGGCTGCCAGCCGGATATGTTCGCGGCTGGCTGGAGGCGTTGTAAAATCGATGACGGCGTGTGACTTCACGAAAAGATCGTCCGCTTTATCGGTCGTGAAAAAACTTTGCTTCTTGCCGAGATCCTGCGTCAGCACTGTTCCCCCGGCCAGTTCCACGTCCTGCCATGTGCCGGATAAAATTTCCGCCACCAGCAGCGATCCCACGCGGCCTAAACAACCCGTAACTCCAATTTTCATTATATTAATCCTCTCTAGTCTCGCATCCTGACGAAAGTCAGGATCCATGTATCCCAAATCAAGTTTTGGATGCGATAAAAAATCACTCCTTCAGATCGTCCCAGAATTCTTTCATTTTATTGAAGAACCCCGAACTCTCAGGTGAATGTTTGTTGGCAGCTTGCCCGCCGCCGATGCTGGCATCAAGTTCTTTCAGCAAATCCTGCTGCTTTTTAGTGAGATTAATGGGTGTTTCGACGGCCATCTCGATATACATGTCGCCGCGCGCGGCCGATCCCAGTACGCTCATGCCCTTGCCTTTAAGACGAAGCCGCTGCCCCGTCTGCGTCCCGGCGGGGACTTTAACCTTGGTACGGCCGCCTTCTCTAATCGGCACTTCGATTTCACCGCCGAGCGCGGCTTGCGTAAAGGGAATGGGAACCCGGCAATAGAGATTCCCGGCCTCGCGCCGGAAAAATTTATGTGGCTTTATGCTGAGCAGCACATAAAGATCGCCGCGCGCGCCGCCGCGCAGACCCGCTTCGCCTTCACCGGACAGGCGCAGGCGCCGCCCATGCTCAACACCCGGCGGAATTTTAACCTTGATCGTTTTATCGGATTGCACGCGTCCCTGGCCGCCGCATTTCTTGCAAGGGCTTTTAATAATCTGGCCCTGGCCGCCGCAAGTCGGACAGGCGCGTTCGATGGTGAAAAACCCCTGCTGCTGCCGCACGCGCCCCGCGCCGCCACAGGTGGCGCAGGCCTCGGCGCCCGATCCCTCTTCCGAACCAGAGCCCTTGCAAAGATCGCAGGTTTCATTGATCGGAATTTTGATCGTGCTTTCCTTGCCCTTGAAAGCATCTTCCAGCGAAATTTTCATCGTGTACTGCATGTTGGATCCGCGCGTCTGGTTTTGCCCACGCCCGCCGCCGCGCCCACCCATGAAATCGCCGAACATGTCCTCGAAAATATCGGAGAAGGATCCCGCGCTGAACCCGCCTGCGCCGAAACCGCCGCCCGGCCCGCCGCTGCCGTCGAATGCCGCTGCACCGAACCGGTCGAAGGCCGCGCGCTTCTGTTCATCTTTCAAAACATCGTAGGCTTCGCTGATTTCCTTGAACTTCGCTTCGGCTTGCGCATTCCCCTTATTCTGATCGGGGTGATATTGCATCGCGAGGCGGCGATAGGCTTTCTTGATATCGTCGGCGGAGGCGCTTTTTTCAACGCCGAGCGTTTTGTAAAAATCTTTGCTCATGATTCAGGCGCCTGAGTTTGTATTGCGGCCTGTGAAAAATGCGGCCAGCTGCGCAAAAAACCCATTGTCGTTCTGCGCGTTTCCGGGGCGCCGTACGCCCTGTTTGCGCAGCGAGTGATTATAGCGCTGGCGCTTTTCCCGCGTCTTGAGATGCGAATAGGCTTCGTTGATGAGGCGGAAGCGGAGCTCTGCGGGCGCACGGTTGAATGGGTTACGGTCGGGGTGATACTGGAACGCCAGGCGCCGGTACGCATCCTTGATTTCGAAATCGCTCGCTTGCTGCGTGATTTCGAGAATATCGTAATATGAGCTGCTCTGGTCCATGAATATCCGTGAAAATGAAAAAGATACGCCCCGCCCGATGCAAGAATCGTGCTGGCCGGGCGCATTATAGCCATTTTTCTTAAGATATTTGCGGAAAAATTAGTTTTGATCCCCATCATCGATCTCAAGATCGGTGAAGTCGGCCTCAACTACGTCATCCTTGGACGCGGAAGCCCCTCCGCCCTGGGCTTGCGAATCAGCGCCTTCAGGCGCGCCCGCCGCCTCTTCCTGTGCCTTGCGGTACGCCAGCTCGCCGATCTTCATGCTCGCCTGCAGGAGCGTTTGCGTCTTGGCTTCAATCGCGGCCTTGTCCTCGCCTTCCAGCAAAGATTTCAGGTCTGCAATGGCATCCTCGATCGCCTTTTTCTCATCCGTTGGAACATCCTTGCCGTGCTCAACAAGGGATTTCTCGGTGGAGTGAATCAGGGATTCACCCTGATTCTTCGCCTCGACCAGCGCGCGGCGTTCCTTGTCGCTCTCAGCATTGGCTTCGGCATCCTTCACCATTTTATCGATGTCGGCATCCGACAATCCGCCGGAGGCCTGGATGCGGATCTGCTGTTCCTTGCCCGTAGCCTTGTCTTTCGCCGACACCTGCACGATGCCGTTGGCATCGATGTCGAACGTGACCTCGATCTGCGGCACGCCGCGCGGGGCGGGAGGAATGCCGACCAGGTCGAACTGGCCGAGAATTTTATTGTCCGCCGCCATTTCGCGCTCGCCCTGGAACACGCGGATCGTCACCGCATTCTGGCTGTCTTCGGCCGTAGAAAAAGTCTGCGATTTTTTGGTTGGGATCGTCGTGTTGCGCTCGATCAGGCGTGTAAACACGCCGCCCAGCGTTTCAATGCCGAGTGAAAGCGGTGTGACGTCGAGCAGGAGAACGTCTTTAACATCGCCCTGCAGAACGCCGCCCTGGATAGCCGCGCCGTCGGCAACGACTTCATCCGGGTTGACGCCTTTGTGCGGCTCCTTGCCGAATAATTCTTTCACCGTCTCGATGATTCTCGGCATGCGGGTCATGCCGCCGACCAGAACGACATCGTCGATATCGGACGCCTTCAGGCCCGCATCTTTCAGCGCGGCTTTCACCGGGCCGTTGGTGCGCTTGACGAGATCATCGACAAGGCTCTCGAGCTTCGCGCGGGTAAGCTTGACGTTAAGATGTTTGGGTCCCGACGCATCCGCCGTGATGAACGGCAGGTTAACTTCCGTCTGCGTCGTGCTGGACAATTCGATCTTGGCTTTCTCGGCCGCCTCTTTCAGGCGCTGCAGCGCGAGCTTGTCGCTCCGCAGATCGACGGTCTGCTCTTTTTTGAATTCATCGGCGAGATAATCGATGATGCGTGCGTCGAAATCTTCCCCGCCGAGGAACGTGTCCCCGTTGGTGGATTTCACTTCGAAAACGCCGTCGCCGATTTCAAGAATGGAAATATCGAACGTACCGCCGCCAAGGTCGTACACGGCAATCGTACCGGTGGCGCGCTTGTCGAGACCGTAGGCCAATGCGGCTGCGGTCGGTTCGTTGATGATGCGCTCGACTTCGAGGCCCGCGATACGGCCGGCATCTTTCGTCGCCTGGCGCTGTGAATCGTTGAAGTACGCGGGAACCGTGATAACGGCTTTCGTGACTTTTTCACCGAGAAACGCTTCGGCGGTTTCTTTCATCTTCTGTAGAACCATCGCCGAAATCTGCGACGGCGACATTTTCTCGCCATTGACTTCAACCCAGGCATCGCCGTTATCGCCCTTGACGATTTTGAACGGCGAGGTTTTTTTCATTTTCTGCACATCCGGATCGTCGAAGCGGCGGCCCATCAGGCGCTTGAAAGCGTAGAGCGTGTGATCGGGGTTCGTGACGGCCTGGCGTTTTGCCGGCTGGCCGACAAGGCGTTCGCCGTCTTTTGAGAAGGCCACCATGGAGGGCGTCGTGCGCGCGCCTTCAGCATTTTCTATAACGCGAGGCTCCTTGCCTTCCATCACGGCAACGCATGAATTGGTTGTACCAAGGTCGATACCGATTATTTTGCTCATTTTTTACCTTTTAAGTCATTGAATCTATTAAAATTTCACCAGTCATTCGCGCTAAGACCTTTATATAGCACACTTAAACGCAAATGCCAGTCTCATCAAGCAATACGTATGCTGGGGAATTCTGGATCAAGCACTCGTATCAATCTGCCCCCCCGGCGATTTGCCGTTGCCCTGGCCTTCATCCTTGGCCACGCCGACGCGGGCAGGGCGCAGGAGCCGGTCATGCAGGATGTAGCCGGTCTCGATCACCTGCATGACGGTACCAGGCGGCTTGCCGCTGCCCGGTACTTCGAACATCACTTCGTGATAATTGGCGTTAAACGGCTCCCCTTCCGGGCTGATCTTGCGGATGCCGTTCCCGTCGAACGATTTCAGCAATTCGCGCTCCGTCGCCTCGATCCCCTCGACCAGGCTTTTAATGCGCGCATCGCCGAAAAGATCTTCGGGGATCGCATCGAGCGCGCGGCGGAGATTATCCGCGACGCTCAAGGTATCTTTGGCAAATTTGCTAATCGCGTATTTGGACGCATCCTCGCGCTCCTTCACGGCGCGCTTGCGCGTATTCTCGGCCTCCGCCAGTGCCCGCAACATCTGATTCTTGGCTTCCTCGAGTTCCTTTTGCAAAGTCTCGGTTTCGTTGCCTTCCATTTCAGAGGCGGGCGTTGCTTCCGCCTCTTCGGGACTCTCGGTCTCTTCTTTTTTAAAAGGCTCGGTCATAGCTCATCCATCAAATTCGATACCACGCGGGACGTATAATCAACCATAGGGATAATACGGTCATAGTCAAGGCGGGTCGGACCGATTACGCCAATGGCGCCGATGATTTTCCCCGACGGATTTTTATAAGGCGCGATGATCATGGACCAGCCCGACTGGTCGAAAATCTTGTTCTCGGTGCCGATGAAAATCTGCACGCCTTCCGCGGCTTGCACAGACCCCAGCAGTTCCAGCATATTTTTTTGCTTCTCAAGATACGCCAGCAGCGCGCGGGCGCGCCCGAGATCCGCCACCGCCTTGACATCTTCCAGCAAACGCGATTGCCCGCGAATAATGATATGCCCTTCATCGCTCCCGGGCAGGGCCAGTCCGCGTCCCACCAAGTCCTGCGTAATGGCATCCAGCTGCGTCCGGTTTTCCCGCATTTCGCGGCTGATATTAATCTCCGCCTCGATCAGCGTTTTCCCTGCCACGCGCGCATTCAGGTAATTGGTCGCTGCCGCGAGTGATGTAAAGGCAACATCCTGCTCCATATCCATGATGCGGTTTTCCACCAGTCCGTTTTCAAACACTAGCACGGTGAGAATTTTCCGCGGCGCCAGCTGCACGAACTGGATCTGTTTAACCGCGCTGTTGATTTTCGGCGCGATCACGAGGCTGGCGCACGAGGAAAGCCCTGAGAGCAGGGTGGTTGCCTGTTCCAGCACATCGTTCATCGGCTTGTTGCCGCGCGCGCAGGCGCCCTCGATCTGGCGCCGTTCATCGGCACTCAAATTCCCCACCTGCATCAGCCCGTCAATATAAAGCCGGATTCCCTGTTCGGTCGGCATGCGCCCTGCCGATGTATGCGGCGCATAGAGCAAACCGTTCTCTTCCAGATCCGCCATCACGTTGCGGATACTCGCCGGCGACAGGGGCACGCCCGCGGTCCGCGCGATGGTGCCCGATCCCACCGGTGTGCCGGTGGCAAGATAGGTATCGACGATAAACCGGAAAATCGTCCGTGAGCGCTCATTCAGTTCTGTGATCATAATAAAGATATATAAAGCCTTCGCATGAAATTGACAATTCCGGCAGGAGCCCTAGAGTGTGTTCAATTACAGAAAAAGGACAGTAAATGACAAGACCCTCCGGCCGGCCTGCCAATAGGCTGCGCAGCATCGAACTTATCCCGAACGTGTCCAAGCATGCCGAAGGCTCCTGCCTCGTCAAATTCGGCGATACGCATGTGCTGTGTACCGCGACCGTTGAGGATCGCCTGCCGCCCTGGATGAAGGGCAGCGGCAAAGGCTGGATCACGGCGGAATACGGCATGCTGCCGCGCTCGACCGGCGGACGTATGGACCGCGAGGCGGTGAAGGGAAGACAATCCGGCCGCACGCAGGAAATTCAGCGCCTCATCGGCCGCGCACTGCGCGCCGTTGTCGATATGGAAGCTATGGGCGAACGGCAGATCAAAATCGATTGCGATGTTATCCAGGCCGATGGCGGCACGCGCACGGCCGGCATCACCGGCGCGTTTGTGGCGATGCATCTCGCGCTCCAGCATATTGTGAAAACCGGCGCGCTCAAGCAAGTGCCGGTCGTCGATACCGTCTCCGCGATTTCCTGCGGCATTTACGAGCGTGAAATCGTGCTCGATCTCGATTACGCGGAAGACTCCACCGCCGATACCGACGCCAATTTCGTCATCACCGGCAAGGGCGGCATCGTTGAAGTGCAGGGGACCGCCGAGCGCGAACCCTTTACAGAGCAGCAATTCTTTGAGTTGTTGAACATGGCGAAAAAAGGCTGCGGCGACCTGACCGGAATGCAGAAACAGGTTTTAGGAATTTAAGATTCAACCGCAGATCCGCAGAGGGCGCAGAGTTTATAATAATAAAGTTTTAATAATTCTCTGCGTCTCTGCGGTTGAATTATTTTTTTAAATTTTCGTGTCTTCTCGATTAAAAAGGAAAACAATGCGTCCCTTCACCGGAAAAGAACTGGTCATCGCCACTCACAACAAGGGCAAGGCGCGCGAAATGGCCGAGCTGCTGAAACCTTACATCGAAAATTTTTATACTTCGAAAGAACTGGACCTGCCCGAGCCCGAAGAAAACGCCGACACTTTTGTCGGCAATGCGCTGCTCAAGGCGCGCGCCGCCGCGAAACTATCCGGCAAGCCGGCTCTCGCCGACGATAGCGGTCTTTCCATCAATGCACTTGGGGGCGATCCCGGTGTTTATTCCGCGCGCTGGGGCGGGCAGCAGAA
>JBQTJN010000054.1:0-24106 GCA_052387095.1 Alphaproteobacteria bacterium | reverse complement strand
CTGAGTGCTCGGTGTCGCCATGGATGTCTCTCCTTATCGCAAGCGCGGGCCTAAAAATTTAAACCTGTATAAATTGCACGGTTGTCTGGATCATCAAGTTTTAAGGGAACGTGAGACCTTTGTCAACAATTATGTTAATAAGAACAATTTTTGCTTTCCTGTTGATACTGCACAGAAAGGTTGAAAATCAAGGTTTTTTATACTTAGTCATAAAAAGGACACAAAATTTCGTAAAAGGCGAATCTTAACATAACACCTAATGCTTAATCATTTATATAAATAGCCAAGCTCTCTTAAAAGTTCCCCTTTTTATGGTCTGCCACGGCTCTGCGACCGATTCGGACTGGGAATCACGATTCGGGGCGATTTTTAGTCCGAATCGCGACCGGATTCGGTTTTTGAGGTCCTGCAAACCCAGTATTCTGAAAAATGACAAGCGATTCAGGCACCTTAAGGAAGCATCCTTTTGAAAATTTTTTTGCCCGTGGACAAGCTGTGGATAGTTTTGTGCAGGAAAGCGATTTCTTTTGAAATCAGAACCACTTCATTTATGCAATAATCTATCTTCAATCCATTGGTTTTTATTCCAAAATTACAAAATCTTTGAAAAAGGACTCGACTCCGGGGATGAAGGCATGATCACCTGAAAATGTCTTCGGGACAGAACCGGTCGAGAGACTGGATCACGGCGAAGACCGGGTCACCAGACCGGTGGCCAGGGTTTCCGGATTAAAAAGATTTCGGTCTTTTCCGGGGGCTCAAGGGGATAAACAGTTGAACCCTACTCATGCTGGCAAAGGTCTGTGGTCGCGCACATAAAAACGTGAGAAGAGCAGCATGGTTAAAGGTTTCTACGTTACGATTTCATCCCCGAAAAAGCCGGAGCCTAACGTGCAAGACCGGTGGAGTGGGCTTGATCGCCACGATAAAAACAGCGGATGGGGGACCGTTCGCGAGATTTGAGAGAAGAAGGAGCTAAGCTGGCCTCTTCAGGCTCGACAATCGGGATCATGAACACCTGTAGGTTTTTACCTGGTAAAAATTTACAAGGATCTTCCAAATGACCCCGGCGTTCCTGTCTCGGCTTCGGCTTGAGTGGGGGCGCCGGGGTTTTTGTTTGAGCTGTGTTTTTCTCAGCGCTCGATCAGGTTCAGCTCGGCCTTAATCGGAACGCAGGCCTGCCTGTCGCCTTCCTCAAGGCCGTTACAACCGGCCTTGTTTTAAGCAGATTCTCGCGGATTCGCTTTTCGCAGCCAGGATTGAGCTGGGCTTTTTTGAAAACAGCATCTATATCCTGGGGAACCTCAGCCTGCTTTTTTACGGGTTCGAAAAAATAAACCAGAGACACAACAGTCGCAAAGATAAGACTCAAGGGCATGAATCGGGCCACCTTGAAGCCTTCTCCATGATTGGCATCAATAAGATAAGATGGCGGTTTCTGCGGTTTTTTTTCTAATTCAACCATACAATTGCATAATACAAAAAAGATCTTTGTAAATTATGTTAAAATAAGTCTTTCGCCGCACGAGGAACGTCCGGGACGTTTGTTTTCAGGCTTAAAGACCCGGATTCACTTCAGTAAGGACCTGATAGCAAATTTTCTCGAGATCCTCTCTTTCCACCCGCCGGCAAGCCGGGACTTCCCGGGTTACCGCATCCAAAATTATTGTGGCATCCATTTCCGGCAAAGCGTGTTTTTCCAAAGCTTCGCGCGCGCTTGTTTCCCGGGACGGGGCCGATATCCATTTTTTCGTCGCGCTAATTTCATTCTGAATCAGATCTGGTAAACCGGCGCGCATCGCTAGATAGGCTGCACCGGAAGAGACAATAACTGTCACAGCTGCACTAGCTACGATATTAAAAGCGTTTCTTCTGAAAAAACTCGCCTGATTCTGTGTCGTGGTTTCACCGTTCATGGACCGGACCATATATAACGCGGGGCGCGCCGTCAAATTTCTGCAAATTAAAAACTCAGCCGTTTCGCCGCCCGTATCTGCGGCAGATTTGCAATCTGCGCATAAACAGAATCATTCACCGCCGCATCGAGCGAGATGATACAGACCGCGTCCCCGGCTTTCTCCTTACGCCCCAGCCGAAAATCGGAAATATTCATTCCTGCATCCCCCAGGATTTTCCCGATTCCGCCGATCATGCCCGGCTTGTCGTGGTTGCGGATGAACAGCATGTGCCCGTCCATCGCGGCCTCGACCGCCACGCCCTCGATGGACACCATGCGCGGATGACCACCAAAAAGTGTGCCGGTCACGTCACGCGTGCCATGCGAAGTTGTCACGCTGACCTTGATCGCGGCATGACCAAAATCGCAATCCTGCTTTTTAATTTCCGACAACGCGATACCGCGCGCTTTCGCCATCTGCGGCGCGGAGACTAAGTTCACTGTCTCCAGCGAAGGGCGCAGCACCGACGCCAGCACCAGAGAATTGAGCGGTTTGACATTCAGCAGCGCTACATCCCCTTGGTACTCAATATCGATTTTCTGAATCGCTTCTTCCGTAATCTGCCCGGCAAAGGCGCCCAGTTGTTCCGCCAGCGCCATATAAGGTCGCAGCCGCGGTGCGTCTTCCGCGCTGATCGATGGCATATTAAGCGCATTGGCAACGCTGCCGTGATTGAGATAATCCGCCATCTGTTCGGCGATCTGCAGCGCGACATTCACCTGCGCCTCGGATGTGGCCGCGCCAAGATGCGGCGTGCAGATCAGCTTCGGGTGCCCGAACAAAACATTGCGGGTCGCCGGCTCGACATCGAACACATCGACCGCCGCGCCTGCAATTTTGCCGGAATCCAGCGCATCGCGCAGATCCTGTTCGATCACGAGGCCGCCGCGCGCGCAATTGATCAGTCGCACGCCGTCTTTCATTTTTGCAATCGAATCCCTGTTGATGATGCCGCCCGTTTTTTCATTTTTCGGCACATGGATCGTAATAAAATCGCTCCGCGCAAATAAATCCTCCAGTTCAACTTTTTCAACGCCCACTTCGATGGCGCGTTCTTCCGTTAAAAACGGGTCATACGCAATCACTTCCATCTCCATACCGAGTGCCCGGCTGGCCACGATGCCGCCGATATTGCCGCAGCCGATCACGCCCAGAACTTTTTTATAAAGCTCGACACCCATAAAGCGCTTCTTTTCCCACTTGCCTTGGTGCGTTGATTCATTGGCCTGCGGAATTTCCCGCGCCAGCGCGAACATCATCGCGATCGTATGCTCTGCCGTCGTAATGGAATTACCAAACGGTGTGTTCATGACAACGATGCCGGCCTCGGTGGCGGCGGGAAGATCGATATTATCAACGCCGATCCCGGCACGGCCGATGACTTTCAGCCTTGATCCGGACTTGATAATCTCCGGCGTGACTTTCGTTTCCGAACGCACCGCCAGTCCGTCATAATTTCCTATGATTTTTTCAAGCTCATCGGCTTTCAGGCCCGGCTTGAAATCGACTTCGATATTTTTCTTTTTGAAGATTTCGACAGAAAGGGGATCCAGCGCATCGCTGATAAGAACTCGTGCCATATTTTCCTCATGGTTTTGTCTTGTTCATGAAAACAGGCGAGAAGGAATAGCGGCAAGAGAGGGATTTCACAAGAACATCCTTGAATCAGAAATATTTATTTGCATAAAAAGCATTTTTATACATATTGCTATTTCTACTATTTAGGAGTTAAAAATATGGTAAATGAAACAGGCAGTAAAATTCTTACTGTTTTCAATGCCGTTGTTGAATATTGCGTACAAAACTTTGACCAGTCTGTCAGCGGAGAAAAGGAAGTTGGTGAATTTAGCGAAAAAGAAACAGTACATATAGATCAATATGCTGCGACTGCGCGGCCTTATCGCATCTCTGTTGCAAAACCACGGATCTTGAGGGGAAAAGGAAAAGAACGACTTTATTTACGCACGTATTCGGGATGAGCCCCGTCATCGCCGTCGTTTATGCGGAATCCCCGTCCGTCGTTGATTTCAACCATGATGATTGTTCATGGACTCCCGAATTCCGCGAGGAGCTTTTGCGTGATACAGCGGAAAATTTGGAAATCACGATTCAATAATCACGCCGCCTTTTTTCTGTTGCGCCGCCTTGGTTTCCGCAAACGCCCGCTCAATTCACAGCAACAGAGCTTTGAGGTTTTCAAAGCGCTCTTCCCCGCCTATGATGCATCATGTCCGAAAGTTTCATCACTCTGCCTTATAAGCACGAGCGCGACGCGCCCCGTTTCGAGGATCACGATATAAAATACCCGGAAAGCCTGGTCCGCTATTTTCTTAAAAAATACACGAAGAAAGGGGACCGGGTTTTGGACCCCTTTGCAGGCCTCGGCACGACTTTATTCGTAGCGGAAGAAATGGGCCGCATGCCCTACGGCATCGAATTCGACGAACGCCGCCATCAATGGGCGGCAGGTCAACTGGAGAATTGGTCTCACCTGATCCCGGGCGATGCCGCGAAAATTCTCTTATACGGACTGCCGAAAATGGATTTTTCTATCACCTCGCCGCCTTATATGCCCACGCATCACAAATGGAACCCGCTTTTCGCAGGCGATCCGAAACATGCCGGTTACGACACCTATTTAAAGCGCATGGCGCTGATCTATAAAAACCTGGCAAAACTCATGAAGAAAAATGCGATTGTCATCGTACAGGCCGACAATCTGCATGGCCGCGCCTATACCCCGCTCGTACGGGACTTAAGCTTCGCTGTTTCAAAATCGCTGCGCCTTGAAAATGAAATCATCGTACAGTGGAAAAATGCGCGGGAAAATTACCCCCACACCCATTGCCTGGTTTTTAAAAATATTTAGGCCGCCTTCTTCATTTCCGCCGCTTTCGTTTCCATGAGCGCCCACTCGATCCACGGCAGTAGCGCTTTCACATCAGCGGTTTCCACCGTCGCGCCACACCAGATCCGCAGCCCCGGCGGCGCATCCCGGTAAGATGCGATATCGTAGGCAACTTTCTCGCCCTCCAGCGCCTTCGCCATCAGTTTCACAAATGCCTGCTGCGCATCGCGCGGCAGAGCCAAAAACCATTCGTCGGTGAATATCAGGCACACCGATGTCGTCGAACGCGTCTCCGGCCTTACAGCCAGAAATTCCGCCCACGAAGTTTTTTCCACCCATTGTTCCACAGCTGCAAAATTCTCCGCGCTGCGTTTGATTGTGGCTTTAAGGCCACCGATTTTTTCCGCCCAGTTCAGTGCATCCAGGCAATCCGCCACCCCCATCATGGAGGGCGTGTTGATCGTCGCGCCTTCGAATAATTCATTGTTGAGTTCGACCCTGCCGTCGTTGTTCTTTTTTGTCATGCGGAAAATTTTCGGTAGGGGCCGGTCGGGTTTGAAACTCTCCAGACGCCCCACCGCGCGCGGGCTGAGCACCAGCATGCCGTGTGCGCCCTCACCGCCCAGCACCTTCTGCCACGACCATGTCGTGACATCGAGTTTTTTCCACGGCATATCATAGGCAAACACCGCCGACGTCGCATCACAAAATGTCAGCCCTTCGCGCTGAGAGGAAATCCAGTCACCATTGGGCACACGCACGCCCGATGTCGTGCCGTTCCATACGAACACGCAGTCACGCGCAGGATCGGCCTTGGACAAATCGGGAAGCGCGCCGTAATCAGCCTCGTGAATTTTCACATCCGCTATTTTCAGATGGCTCGTAATATCTTTCAGCCAGTCGGTGCTGAACGCCTCCCACGCGAACACATCAACGCCGCGCACGCCCAGCATTGACCACAGAGCCATTTCCACCGCGCCCGTATCGGATGCCGGTACGATTCCGATTTTATAATCCGCGGTAATTCCTAAAAGCGCCCGGTGCTTTTCAATCACCTCCTGCAATTGCGCCTTCGGTGTCGCCGCGCGGTGCGAACGCCCGAGGAATGCATGCGCCAGCGCCTCAAAACTCCAGCCCGGCCGCTTGGCGCAGGGCCCCGAAGAAAAGCAGGGATTGTTGGGCTTGGTAGACGGCTTGTTCATATTTATGGTCTTTCCGGTTTTTGCATCCTGACGAAAGTCAGGATCCATGCTAACCATGGATCCCAAATCAAGTTTGGGATGCAATTTGTGCTAACGCACTTTATGCGCAAAAACAAGGGCCCTCATGCGTCATATCATCACGCTCGTCGCCGCAGAACGATTGACGGAAAACATGATCGCCGAGACCTGCGCGCGGGCCGTCGCGGTGCCGGGCAAGATGGAATGGCTTTCGCCCCGCAAAGCCGCCGCGGTCGAAATCGAAAAATCCTGCACCGCCACACCGGGACTGCGAGCATTCCTAAATGAACACAAAACCGACATTTTCATCACCCCCGCGCACAACCGCCGCAAAAAATTGCTGCGCGCCGATATGGATTCCACCATCGTTACCAGCGAAACGCTCGATGAGCTCGCCGCTTTCGCGGGACTGAAAGATAAAATCGCCATTATCACTGCCCAAGCCATGGAAGGCAAACTCGATTTTGAAACGGCACTCCGCGAACGCGTGGCGCTACTCAAGGGGCTTAAAAGCGCAACATTGCACGAAACACTGGAGGATATGAAACTCTCGCCCGGTGCGAAAACATTGGTCGCCACGATGAAAAAACAGGGCGGCACCTGCGTTCTTGTCTCCGGCGGATTCACATTTTTTACAAGCGCCATCGCAAAGCAATGCGGCTTTGATTTCAATCACGGCAACACGCTCGATATTGCAGACGAGGTTTTATCCGGCACCGTTTGCGGCACGATCCTCGATAAAAATGCCAAGGCTGCGTTTCTTGAACACTACCGCGCAAAAATTTCCCTGAGCGCTACAGACACCATGGCCATTGGCGACGGCGCCAACGATATCCCCATGCTAAAGGCCGCCGGTCTCGGGCTTGGCTATCAGCCCAGGGATACCGTGAAAGCGGAGATCCCGAACTTCATTATCCACACCGGTCTCACCGCCGCGCTTTATGCACAGGGCTATCGTGAAGATGAATTCACACGCGATTAGGAATGGTTTTTTGCCCGTTCTGCGGTTATGATGAAGCCCATGACAGAGAACTGGAAACCGCTGATATCAGATAAGGAGTTAGAGGAATTATTCCGGCTCTACTGCAACGATTTCACCGGGCTGGAGCGCGCCGGCCGTTATGATCCGATTACGGGCCGCGACCGTGAGATCGATGAAACCCTTCTCATCCTGCTGCAAAAAGGCCGCAAAAACACGGTGCTGCTCGGCTCCGCCGGCGTCGGCAAGACCGCTTTAGTCGTCGGTCTCGCGCAAAGAATTGTTAAAGGCGACGTTCCCGATTATCTGAAAAACGCCCGCGTGATCGAAGTCGATCTCGCGCGCATGGCTGCCGGCACGAATGGCCCCGCCGATTTCCAGGCGCGCTTCCTGCCTTTATGCAAGGGCGTCGCAGAGCGCTACCATCACAAAAATCACCCGCGCATTATTTTGTTCATCGATGAAATTCACCAGATCATGCCGCTCTGCACCGCCTCTTCGTATAAAGGCCTTTCCGATGTCATGAAGCCTTATCTCACCGTTGGTGACCTGCTGGTCATCGGCGCAACCACGTCGGATGAATTTCGCGCCTATGTGGAACCCGATCCCGCCCTCGACCGCCGCTTTCAAAAAGTCCATCTGGCCGCGCCGGGCATCACCGAAACCTACCGCATCCTGCAGGCCTTGCGCTCCGGCTTCGAAAGACACCACAACGTTAAAATCTCCAACGACATGCTGATGCTGATTACGAGGCTGGCCGAAGAACATATGCGCAAGCGCAGCCAGCCCGACAAATCCATCATCACGATGGATGCCGCAATGGCCTATCACGTTAAACAATTCGGTACCGGGACGGATCTTGCGCCGGAATCCGTTTATTATATGGTCGGCCGAGAAACCAACCTGAATAAAACCGCTTTGCATGACGAGAAAAGACTTGAGGCGCTGCGCAGGGAAGTCGCCGCGCTTGAAAACGGCCCGGCGCCCCAGGAAATGCCGCCCAAGCCCTGCGGCAAAGGTGCGAGGATAAACCTGAAACTCACCCTGCCGGACTGATTATTTCTGCGCACGGTAAATCTTGAATCCGCCGCCTTCGAAAATTTTCTCACAGGCTTTGAAATGCTCGCGCAGCTCCCGCTCATAAGGCAGATGCGCGTTCGCCACCATCCACAATGCTCCGCCCGTCCGCAGGCACGCATGCGCTGTTTTTACAAAATTCTGCCCTGTCGCAATGCTGTTTCTCTCCGCTTCATGGAATGGCGGGTTCATCACGATCCATGCGAGCGAACCGGGAATGCGCTCGTTCTGCGTCAGATCGTCCCATATATATCCTGCGCGCGAACCAAATTTCTTGAGATTATCCCGCGCCGCTTGAATCGCCCGCGCATCGGCATCCATACAGGTGATCAGACTCACGTCCGGACAGGTTCGCAGCACGTGATGCGCGAGATACCCATAACCGCAGCCGAAATCCGCTCCTGCGCCTTTGAGATCGGCCGGCAAATGACGCGTGAGAATCTCCGAACCCCTGTCGATTTTATCCCAGCCGAACAACCCGGCCTGGCTGGCAAAACCATGCGAAGAAACATGCAGCGATCCCTTGTCCAGCGCCGCGCGTAAAATCTCGGGCAGGATGCCGGACATGGTCCCCCATACAACACGCGCCTTGTTCTTTGAAACTTCCTGAATATTGATGAAGCCGAATTGCTGCAGCAGCTTTTTCAACCGCGTTCCGCCTGCTTTATTATCGGCCGCGCAGACCAGCACGCTCCCTTCCCGCAGCGCGCCGGCCATCCGCGCCAGCATCGATGTCCCCTCGACAATATTTTTGGGAAACAACAGCAGCCCGATATTATAACTCCCGCAAGCCTCGGGCAGATCGGACGAAACCGTGAATCCCGCCCGTTCCAGCAAGACCGTCGCAGGTTTGAAATATTGCTGCAGCGTCAGCGCGTCTTTGTGGAAATGCACCAAGCCCGGGTGCGCACCGGCATTCATGAATACAGCGCGGCTGCCCGGCGCAGGCCGGATCAGGCCCGTGGCAAAAGGATGGAAAAGCGTTCCAAGAGCCCGGTTCATGTGCCTACAATATATTTATAAGTGTCTGGCAATATACATTTTGTGTCTTTATTGTGCGGATGGCAACAGCGAATTCGAACGGGTGTATTTTGAAACCTCTCTCCTATGCTCATAAAGGCGACCTGACCACCGGTCATGTCCACCATCATCTCATGCGTCTTAGCATCCCGATGCTCTGGAGCATCCTGGCCATTATCAGCCTGCAGCTTATCGACACCTATTTCATCTCCATGCTCGGCACAACCGAACTGGCCGGTATCAGCTTCACTTTCCCTGTAACAATGCTCATCTCGCACCTTGTCTTCGGATTCAATGTTGCGATCTCTTCCGTCGTCTCGCGCCTGATCGGTGAAAAGAGAATGGATGACGTAAAGCGCATCACGTTACACGGCATGGGCCTCGCTCTCTGCGCATCTTCCGTTGTTGCGCTTCTTTGTTATATTTTTCTCGATCCCATTTTCGAATTGATGGGTGCCGATGAAACGACGATGCCGGTCGTGCGCGCCTATATGCCGCTCTGGCTGCTGGGCTCGGCCATCCTCGCCATTCCCGTCAATGCCAACTCGGCCATGCGGGCCGCCGGCGATTCTTTCTGGCCGTCTATGACCATGCTCGGCATGGCGCTGATCAACCTGGCCCTTGCCCCCGTCCTGATTTTCGGCCTGCTGGGCTTCCCGGCGCTTGGCGTGATGGGGGCCGCGCTTGCCACTTTCATCGCACAATTGATCACCGTTTTCACCGGTCTTTATATATTAATTTCCAAAAAAGACCTGGTGGCACTCGACGGTTTGCATCTCGATAAATTCAAAGATTCCTGCCGCCGCCTGCTTGTGATCGCGGTACCGGCCGGCATCACCAACACCATCGGGCCGGTGACCAACGCCATTATTCTTGCCTTCCTCGCGACATATGGCAGTGAAGCTGTCGCCGCCTTCGGCGTCGCCACCCGCATCGAGGCCTTCGCTCTTCTCTTCGTCATCGCGCTCGCACTCGGCATGGCGCCCATCGTCGGCCAGAACTGGGGCGCAGGCATACACGCCCGCGCGCACGAGGCGATCCGCATTTCAATCATGCTCAATCTTGTCTGGTCGTTCGCCGTTGCCGGGTTTCTCGGTCTGTGCGCGCATTTCATCGCCCGGGAATTCTCCAGCAACCCCGACGTCATCCGCTACACGACGCTTTTTTTCTCGATCGTGCCTTTCTCTTACGCTTTCAGTAATCTCGTCTTCGGCTGGAGTTCCGCTTTCAACGCCATGGGCCGCCCGGCACGCTCCTTCGTGATGATTCTGTGCAAATCTTTTGTTTTCACACTGCCGGCCGTCTATATCGGCCACAGGTTTTTCGGCATTGCCGGCATTTTCACAGCCATTGCCGTCAGCAATGTCGCAGCCGGGCTGTTGTTTCATGGACTGAGCCGCCGTGCGGCCCGCGGGCATGAGCGCGAGCTGGAAAAAGCGCTTTAACAAAAAGAGAGCCCCGGCTTTGTTTGAACCGGGGCTCCATGGGATCAGCCTTTTGGAATGTCTTAAGCGCTAGTACGCTTCAATCCATTCATTCCGGCTGATCTGTCCGTCCCCATTTCTGTCATAGACAGTGAAAGTCGACTGGGCATACTCGTCGCGCGCAAGAACCTTATCGGCATTAACGTCCCACGTGCCATACAAATTGGTCGTGGTCATGACCGGCGCAAACTCGGTGGAATCAATATGGCCATCGCCATTCGTGTCCCACGCGCTATAGGTTTTGTAAGTTGTCTCGCCCGGCTTGTACCAGCGCGTCGTGTTATAAGACCATTCTTCATCCGTCAGGAATCCGTCGCCATCGCGGTCCCACCGGTTCCAGACATAAGTCGTGAATTCGTTGGAATCGATGATGCCGTTATTGTTAAGGTCGCGGTCCGGATAGTAATACGTGCTGCGCGTCGTGGTCGTCGTCGTGCTGCCGTCCGTATTTTTCGTGACCGTTGTGGATGTTTCAGCCTGCGCAGCGCCTGCAGAGAGAGCGAGGGCCGTACCGGCAATCAATAAATATCTGATTTTCATTATAAAAAACCTTTCCGTTTTTCGTATGTGTAATTCGAATCAAGACACAAACAAAGAGAAGCGCGAAAAGTTCCGTTTATATTTTTGCCTTTTCGTCGGCCAGCACTACCGTTTTACGGAATTTGGGCGAGGCAAAAGCCGTCAATGCAACAACACCCAGCGTCATGATTCCGCCAAAAATGACCGACGGCACCAAGCCCATAAAGCGCGCAGCCAGTCCCGATTCAAACGCGCCCAGCTCATTCGAGGAAATAATGAACATGCTGTTGACCGAACTGACGCGCCCCAGCATCGCGGTCGGCGTCAGCAATTGCATCAGCGTGCCGCGGATCACCATGCTGACACAGTCAAACGCGCCGCTTAAGGCGAGAAAGATCATCGAAACCCAGAACGATGTGCTCAAACCGAATCCAATCATGCAAAGCCCGAAGCCCGACACCACCATCAGCAGCCGCACCGCTGATAATTTCCGCAAAGGATTCATCGCCAGCATCAATCCCATCGTCACCGCGCCGACGGCCGGTGCGGCGCGTAGCGCGCCTAGCCCTTCCGATCCGACATGCAGGATCTCCGAGGCAAATGCAGGTAGCAGCGCGACCGCACCGCCGAACAGAACCGCAAACATATCGAGCGCCATGACGGAGAGCAGAACCGGGTTCTGCAAGATAAAAGCCCAGCCCGCTCGGATGCTCTGCGCGGCGGGCTCGCGCTTTTCGACGCGCACATGCACCGGCACCGTAAGGAAACGGAAACTTATGAAAGCAAAGGAAATCAGGATCGTAGGCATCAGCCACGCATAGCTGACGCCATAAATGCCGTAAATCAGCCCGGCCATGGCCGGGCCGCTGATGGTGGAAATCTGGAAGCCGCTCGCCATCCACGCCGAAGCCGACGGCATCTGCGCGCGCGTCACGATTTTGGGCAACAGAGAAAACGAGGCTGGCATCGCAAACGCGCGTGCCATCCCGGAAATAAAAACCCCGCCGAAAATCCATGGCAGGATGAAATCCTCGGACAGATCGAGCATGTGTCCGGCGACAATCAGGAGCAGCAGCGTATTGATGCTGAGCGCCGCGAGACACACAACGTAAACGCGTTTCGGAGAGGTGTGATCAACGATATACCCGGCAAAGAGCGCGCAGATCAGCGCGGGCACAGCCTCGAATAATCCCGTCAGCCCCAGCATGAAAGGATCGTGCGTGATCTCGTAAATCTGCCATCCGACAATGATCGCCTGCGACTGCAGACCCATCGATACCAGCATGCGGGTGATAAGCAGGATGCGGAAATCCCGCAGGGCCATAACATCTAGGGGGAGCTTCTTCAAAAGGAACCTTTTTCCGCTCTCCGCGCTTGGCAAAAGAGACATATTTCGCAAAAAGGATATTATTATGAGCCTGACAACAATTCTATTGATTATTTTGATTCTCATGCTGGTCGGCGCTTTGCCAAACTGGGGCTATAGCCGGGAATGGGGCTACGGCCCGAGCGGCGGCCTTGGCCTCGTACTGGTCATTCTCCTGATCCTCGTTCTGACCGGCCATATCTAAACCGGGAACGTGAAAGCCTGTCGGCGCGTTGGTTTTGTTAACAACGCAACAACAGGAGATTTAACAATGAACAAACATCATGTAGAAGGCGCTGCGCGTCAGGCAAAAGGTGCGGTTAAGGATGTGGTTGGCGACGCAACCGGCAACCCGAAGCTTCAGGCTGAAGGCAAAGCCGAGAAACTGGCCGGTAAAGCCCACAGCACGCTTGGCGATATAAAAGACAAGGCACATGAGCTGGGCGACGAAGCGGAAAGAAAATCGAAAAATGCCGCTTAAGTTATCTGGAAAGAAAACGGCAGGCCTCTTACGGGGCCTGCCGTTTTTTTGTTATATAGTAGCCAATAAAAAAACCCACTCGTAGGCGGGCTTTTTCATTCGTAATATGCGGATACTTATTCAGCAGCCGGTTCGGTTGTAACTTCTTTATCTGTCTCTTCAACTGTTTCTTTATTCATCATGCCTTCAGGATCAACTGTCGTTTCCGTCTGGACTTCTTCAGTGCGTGCGCCTGTGTCCGAATCGACAGTCGTTTCTGTCGACATCGTACTTTCGGTTGTTACGCCGTCAACAGTCGATGTCTCGGTTGTTTCTGTCGTGGATTTCTCCTTGCAGGCTGCGAGGCCGAGGGCCAGTACAGCGATCATGGCGAGTGCAAAATTCTTCTTCATTTGTTTTATGCTCCTTAATGCATTTTGTATGTATTATGAAAGGCCCCTGTTTATTACAAAACAGGGGGGCTTGTCGAGAGGCTATTTTTTGGATTTTATCGAACAGGTAAAACAAGGCAATGGCGGAGACGGTGGGATTCGAACCCACGTTAGGCTATGAACCTAAACACGCTTTCCAAGCGTGCGCCATCAACCGCTCGGCCACGTCTCCTCAGAAGGGGTCTGTTTAGCCCGGCGCCCTTCCTTTTTCAAGCCTTTCTGGTAAACTTGGGCACACGCTCAACAATCCAGCGAGGTTTTCATGTCCGGCGTTCGTTTATTTATGTTCATTCTGGCCATCCCGGCGCTGACTGTGATCGCTCATGACGCATATCTGTTCTATCTCAACCCGCCACAGGATTTCATGTTGAGCGCGACCGGATTCCTCTGGACAAAATACAGCCCCGACAGCTTTCTCTGGGTCAAAAACGCAGTGGATGAAGACACCTGGGGGGAAATTAATTTTGTGCTTCAGCAAAAAGCCCTGTTCGTCGCGGTCGCTTTTGCCTTTTTCTTTTATTTTATACTGGCATTGCTGCAGCTTTTCCGCATCTGGCCGTTCAGACGCAATGAAAAATCACAAAATTTCTCCCGCCGGAGGGCTTAACCCGCGCTTAAATTCCGAATCTGCGCGTCGATAATTTCAAGATCCTGTTCGCGCGACAGCCGGTGATCGCCATCCTCTATAAAAACCACCTTCATGTCCGGGCTTTGATAAACCCGCTCAATCTCCAGCGCCGTCCGCCATGGTACATCGAGATCCTTTTTTCCCTGCACCAGTCGCACCGGGAAATCCACGCGGCGCTTCTCGCGCAGCAATAAATGCGCCTTCGCCTCCTCGTAAAAATCTTTCGTATATGTATAGGGAATATCGCTATAATCATTCGGAACACGAACAATGCCCGCGCTGTTCAGTTCCGCTTTTTGCGCCTCCGTCAGCGACGCATAAATTTCTTCCGTGAAATCAGGCGCCGCCGCGATACCCACCAGCGCATGCACCAGCGCCGGCCGCGCCCGCGCTAACAGAAGTGCCATCCACCCACCCATCGAGGAGCCGACGAGAATGGCCTTGCGCTTCACTACCTGCTCAAGAATTGCCAACGCGTCATCCATCCACGCGCCGATTGTCCCGTCTTCGAAGGCGCCTTCCGACTGGCCATGCCCGCTATAATCAAAACGCACATAGGCCTGGCCGCGCGAAGCCATCCGCGCCCCCAGCCACCCCGCCTTGGTGCCGCTCATATCCGACCGGTAGCCGCCCAAAAACAACACCGGCGGTAACTGGACGCCGGGCGAGCTTTCGGTGTAGATATAAGCCAGCCGTTCGGAGGCCGAACGTGTGTGATATTCAACTTTCATAAATATTTATAGTCTGCCCATGAGCTCTTCGACAATGACAAAACCCGGTAAAGCACCCGTCATCCTGCAGGTGATCCCCGAACTCGGCGCAGGCGGCGCGGAACAAAGCTGCATTGATGTCGCCGCCGCGCTGGTGCGGGCCAAAGCAAAAGCCATCATTGTTTCTCATGGCGGCGCGCGGGTGCCGGAACTCACCCGTATCGGCGCCATGCATATCGATATGACCGTGCATAGCAAAAACCCGCTTGTTATGTATCGCAATGCCCGCAAACTGCGCAAACTGATCCGCCAATATAGCGTCGACATCGTCCATGCCCGCAGCCGCGCCCCCGCCTGGAGCGCTCTACATGCCTGCAAGAAATCTTCGGCACATTTCATGACCACCTGCCATGCGCCTTACAATATTCACGGAAAATTCAAGCGTTTTTACAACAGCTCGATTGCGCAAGGAGAGCGCGTCATCGCCAATTCTCAAGGAGTCGCCGACTATCTGAACAAAAACTACGAGATCGACGCGTCTAATATCCGCATCATTCCACGCGGCATCGCGATCGAAAAATTCCATCCCACGACTGTTACGCCGGAACGCCTGATCAAACTCTCGCAAAACTGGCGCATCCCGGACGGCGCCAATATCATCATACTGCCCGGCCGCCTGACACGCTGGAAGGGTCATCATATCCTGATCGAGGCGATGAGACTCCTGAACCGGCGCGATCTCTTCTGTCTCATGATCGGCGACGATCAGGGCCGCGGGGAATACAGACAGGAACTAGAAACTCTGATCCAGGAGAAAAAACTCAGCGGCCGCGTGCGCATCGTCGATCACTGCAATGACATGCCGGCTGCGTATATGCTGGCGACTATTGTCGTCAGCGCCTCGACCGATCCGGAAGGATTTGGCCGCATTGCGGTTGAAGGCCAGGCCATGGGCCGCATGACGATCGCCACCGATCATGGGGGCTCGAAGGAAACAATACTTCCGGGTGAAACCGGCTGGCTCGTAAAACCCGGCGATGCGCAAGATCTTGCGCGGGCCGTTGAAGAAGCCATGAATCTCTCGCCGCAGGCCCGCGCTCTGCTTGCCACGCGCGCCATGGCCCATATTGCCGCGCATTTCACACGCGAGCAGATGACGGATAAAACGCTCGATGTCTATGCGGAATTGCTGCGCGAACAGACGGCTCAGAAAAATGCACCGCGCCGGAAAATTGCGCCCGCCGTGCGGGTGCAAACCGCAAGCGCTGCGGAATAATTTCATGAACGCGAAGACTGAAAGAATTCTGGTCATTAAACTGGGTGCGCTTGGTGACTTTATCCAGGCGCTGGGGCCTATGGCCGCCATTCGCCGCCATCACGCCGGTGCGCACATTACACTACTGACGACGAAACCTTATGAGGCCCTGGCCGCCGCAAGCGGTTATTTCAACGAAATCCACATCGATACGCGTCCGCAATTTCTGGAAGTCGGCCGCTGGCTCGATCTCATGGATTACCTGCGCGGACAGCATTTCACCCGCGTCTATGATCTGCAGAACAGCCAGCGCACCGGTTTTTATTTCCGTCTCTTCCCGCGGAAAAAACGCCCCGAGTGGGTCGGCGTGGCAAAGGGCGCATCGCATCGCAATGGTTCGCCAGAACGCGTGGCCGGTCACGCCTTTGACGGTCACGTGCAAACGCTTGGCCTTGCCGGGATCGAAAACGTGAAACTGGATGACATGTCATGGGTGAAGGCACACCTCACATCTTTTCCGCTGCGCCGCCCTTATGTGCTTATGATCCCAGGCGCATCGCCTGCGCACCCGGGAAAGCGCTGGCCGGCGCATAGTTATGGACGCCTTGCCCAGATTATTACTGCTGACGGCTACCAGCCCGTGATCATCGGCGGCGAAAGCGAGCGCGAAGCGGCAGCCGCCATATACGCCGAATGTGTCGAGGCACTGGATCTGACCGCGCAAACCTCACTGCTGGAAATCGCCGCCCTCGCCCGCAACGCAGCCTTTTGCTTTGGTAACGATACAGGTCCCACGCATATCGCCGCGGCAACGGGGTGCCCCACACTCGCATTGTTTTCACCGTATAGCCTTATAGAGAAACACGCGCCGAAAGGTGCTGGCGCCCGCGTTCTGCAGACCCGGGATCTGCAGACATTAAAACCGGAAAAAGTTCTTAAATTTTTTAAACCCAGGCAGCCATCGGCAAAATCAGCCGGCGTCCTGCACTAATCCTTGCAATCTTCAATCGGGATTTTGATAGCGGTCTGCGGCCCATCGGGCGGGCAATAGATATCGTAAAGACAGCGCAACACCTGCTCGGTCGCATTATTGCTCAGCTTGTAGTAAATCGTCTGCGCGGCGCGGCGCGTTTCCACCAGCCCGTCACGGCGCAGTCTTGCCAGATGCTGAGACAGCGCTGACTGGCTGAGGCCGACAATCTCCTCCAGTTCGCCGACATTCTTCTCGCCCTTGTAAAGTGCGCATACAATCATGAGCCGACGCTCGTTCGACAGCGCCTTCAATAAATTGACGGCGACGCTCACCTTGTCTTCAATATTTTTAATGTCCATGTCCCACAACTCAAAGTATCAAACGGGATTCAAATTCTAAAAAATATGCGTGCGCAAAAAAACAGGAAGAAATCTAAACCCGTTCTTTTCCTATTTTCAATAATTATAATTTTGCTGCTTTATAAAGCACATTCTTAGCCAGAAGGTCAGGTTTTGCGCAATGTTTAAATCACCTCTTAAGAGGATTTTTGCGGCATCCGGGTCAGGATCCGCTGTGCCAGGGCATCCGGCAACAGACCAATCCCCTGCACGATCAGGAAAGACCTCAAAGGAAAGGCAATCCGTCCCTTTTCCATGTCTATTCCCCTCGCAATGATCGAGGCCGCCCGCTCTGCGCTGATCATAAAGGGCATTTTATAATGATTGACCGCTGTCATCGGCGATTTGACGAAACCGGGACATATGACATGGACTTTAACCCCCGTCTCCGCGATCGCACCGGCCAGCCCCTCACCATAGACCTTGACCGCCGCCTTGGAGGCGCAATAGGCCGGCGCCCCCGGCCAGCCCCGGAAAGCCGCCAGCGAACTCATCAGGGCAATGTGCCCCTTGCCGCGGCGAATCATCAGCGGCAGGACCGGGTTGATCGTATTCAGGACCCCATTCAGGTTGGCGGCAAACAACTTGCTGACCTGGTGCGCGTTTTCCCCTGTCGCACTGCCCGCCGTCCCGGCCGAGATGCCTGCATTGGCAATGATGAGATCGATAGAGCGCTCTTCATCCATGGTTTCGACCCACGTCTTCACGGAATTTTCGTCGGTGACATCCAACAGGCTCATCACCGTTTCGGCCCCTTCATTGCGGCAGGCATGGGTCACCGTGCGCAGGCGCTCCTCGTTGCGCGCAGCCAGAGAGAGCCGCATGCCGGGAATACGGCTGTAATGCAGGGCCAGCGCCTCTCCGATGCCGCTTGAGGCGCCGGTGATGGCGACATGTCTGAAATCGGGCTTTTGTGCCGGGATCATAAAATCCTGTCCTGTTGCTTAAACCATTTCCGCCATTGCGGTTTTGGTTCTGCGTGTTAATTTTAATCATGTGGGATACAAGCACCAGAGAAATCTTCAATAAATCTACGCCGGGGACACCCGGATGAGCGACCTGCAGCGCCGGGGCCTCATGTATGTCATGTCTTCGCCGTCAGGCGCCGGTAAAACCACCATCACGCGCGCCCTTCTCGAATCCAACACCGACGTGACGATTTCCATTTCCGCCACTACCCGTCCCCGCCGCGCCGGTGAGGTTCACGGGCACGATTATTTTTTCCTGAGCGAAAAACAATTCGCCGAAATGATCGAAAACAACGAACTGCTCGAATACGCCAAGGTCTTCGACCATTATTACGGCACGCCGAAAAAGCCTGTTGAGGAAGCACTGGTCTCGGGCCGTGATGTTTTGTTTGATATAGACTGGCAGGGGACGCAGAAACTCTGCGAGATCGCCCGCGACGATGTGGTGGCTGTTTTCCTGCTGCCGCCGACGCGGACCGACCTGGAAAAACGCCTGCGCGGACGCGCCCGCGATACCCGCGAAAGCGACGAACAGATCCACCACCGCATGTCGAAAGCGGCCGATGAAATGTCACACTATGCGGAATATGATTACGTGATCATCAACAAGGAAATCAACGAGGCCATTTCAAGATCGCAGGCGATCCTCGATTCCGAGCGCCTCAAGCGTCACCGCCTTACCGGTCTCTCCGATTTTGTGCGTGGTCTTAAGGGTGGGCTTTAGCCTTTAAATTTTGCCAGCGCGATAAAATCATCTAGGCCTAGATCTTCCGCGCGTAGGGTCGGATCAAGCCCAAGCACTTCGATAGCCGCCGCATACTCCTTCAGAGTGCTGCGGATCATCTTGCGCCGCTGTCCGAAAGCTGCTGCCGTCAACGCCTCTACCGCTTCAAAGGACGGCGCATCTTTATCGAAGGCACGCGGGACAAAATGCAGCACGCTCGACGAGACCTTCGGCGGCGGCGTGAAGGCCGACGGCGGCAGGTCGTAATTTTTTTTCACATCGCAGAGCCATTGTGTAATTACGCTGAGCCGTCCATAAATCTTGCTGCCCGGCGCGGCGCGGATTCGGTCGCCGACTTCCTTTTGAAACATCAGTGTCATCGACCGGAACGCATCTGCATCACCGCGAATTTGGCGAAGCCAGCCCAGCAAGAGCGGCGTCGCGATATTATAAGGCAAATTAGCAGCAATCGCCCGCGGCCCCCGCGCCAACGTGGTCAAATCCATACCCAGCGCGTTACCCTGCACGATTTCCAGCCGCCCCGCGCTCATATCCTTCAAACCCTTCAGAGCCGCCACCGCGCGTTCATCAAATTCCACTGCGATAATTTTTTTCGCTGCGGATTTCAAAAGACTGCGCGTGAGACCGCCCGGCCCCGGACCGATCTCGAACACGGTCACGCTGGATAGATCGCCCGCACCGCGCACAATTTTATCGGTGATATTAGAATCGAGAAGAAAATTCTGTCCCAGCGATTTTTTCGCCCTCAAATCGAATGCGGCGATGACATCGCGGAGGGGAGGTAAATTATTATTATCAAGGTGCGTCATAAATTGAAGAAGAATGTGCCGAAAAAGGCGGGTTTCGAGAACCCTATCGCAGAATACTTTAAATGTATTTGAGAAACGGAAGCGGAGAAACCCGCTTTTTGCAGGCCATTCTTCAATAATTTAGAGCATAACTCAGACACGTGTCTGTATAAAGGCTGTTGATTTTAAATCAAGCAGAGCCCTCGCCTGCAGGCGCTCCAGCCTCTGGATGCCGAGCATATTGTAGATCTTGTCACGCGGCGGGATCGATTCATCCGTGATGACACGCACATCGCGCACCAGGAAAATATGAATGCCGTCCACAGCGCGGATCGGCGGCGTGACCATACCCTTCGCGGTTGTCTGTATAACGCTGTCCAGCTCAGGCGCCAGCAGCCCCTGCTGCACCCAGCCGCGGTCGCCGCCCTGCGTCGCACCGGGCGCCGCCGAAAATTGCTGCGCCACTTTTGAAAAGCGTGCGCCTTTAGTAATCTCCTGCACCAGCCTGTCCGCAACCTTCAGCGCCTCGCCTTCCGGCCGCTCGGTATCGACAGGCAATAAAATTTCGGCCAGATGGTATTCGGTCTTGCCCTTGTTGGACTTGATGCGCTGGATATAATCATCGATATCCGTATCCGTGACTGTTATTTTCTGCCGCATTTCCTGTTGGATAACCTTGCCCCAGCCGATCTGCGCACGAATCTGGTTTTTCATGGTTTCCAGGTCAATGCCGCTTTTTTCGATCATCAGCATAAACTGATCAATCGGAATATTATTCTGTGCGGCAAGTTCGGCAAAGCCGCTATTTATTTCCTCGTCCGCAACTTTGACGTTCAGCCGCGCGGCTTCCTGCATCTTCAACTGCTCTTCAATCAGCGCCGATAAAATTTGCGGTGTGAGTTTTTCGCGCACTTCTTTACTATTCGGCAAGCCGGACGATATGACGATCATGTCCGTACGCGCTTCAAGATCCGACATGGAAATGGCGTCTGCATTGACAACGGCGGCAATGCTTTCCGCACGCGTCGGCAGTGTCATTATCAGGAAACTGATCAGAATAAGGAAAAAACGCATGAATCCCTGCCCTTGTTCAACAAGTCATTATTTATAGTAGGTACGCGCGCGCCTTGCAAACCCTGC
This sequence comes from Alphaproteobacteria bacterium, assembly GCA_052387095.1. Lineage (GTDB taxonomy): Bacteria > Pseudomonadota > Alphaproteobacteria > Micavibrionales > Micavibrionaceae > JBQTJN01. The sequence continues at coordinate 3,118 of JBQTJN010000054.1, read as the reverse complement.
TTTTTTTAAGCGAACCGCCCGCCTTTGCGATAGAAATTGAGGTATGCAGGCAAAACCGCGTCCATAAATTTTGGAACAATACCCAGGTCGCCGAAGCCGGCATGACGCCCGTCGGCAACACTATCGGTTTTCAGAGATTCAACCTGGTCCTGCGTCAGCAGGGCTCCTGGCAGAATTTCAAGAAATCTTGCATGGATTTTCGCCATCCGGAACGGCAGGTTTACAAGCCTGCGCTTTTGCTGCGTATAACCGAACATACGCTCATAAATCTCGCGGAACGTAACCGTCTCCGGCCCGGCCAGTTCGTAAATCTGCCCCGGCACCTCCAGCGCGGCAATCACCGCCAGCGCCACATCGCCGACATAAACCGGCTGGAATTTTGTCTGTCCGCCGCCAATGAGCGGCAGCACAGGCAGGATCTGCGCAAGCCGCGCGAATTTATTGAAAAAGGAATCATCTTCGCCGAACATCACGCCCGGGCGCAAAATCGCGGTGCGCGGGAAATGATTCATAACCGTCATTTCGCCTTCCTGCTTGGTGCGGCCGTAAGCCGAATGGCTTTTTTCAACACCGAGCGCGGAAACATGCGCAAACGCATCCACATGCGCTTCCGCGCACGCCGATGCGATCATGGCCGGGATCTCGACATGCGCCTTTTGAAAACTGGCAGTGCGATACTCGCGCAGAATTCCAATACAATTAATGACAACATCCGATCCGCGCACCGCCGCCGCGATGCTGGCGCTGTCATTATAATCGCAGGCGCAGGGAACAATCTGCCCCGGATATCCCGCGGTCTTGAGGAAATAGCCGCGCTCCGGGATGCGGGTCGCCACCTTGACGCGGAAATCCTTGCGGACCAGTTCGCGCACAATCTGCCGCCCTAAAAAACCCGTGCCGCCAAAAATTGTTGCTGTTTTATAGTGTTGAATCATTGAAAATCCCTTGTTTCAAAGGGGTTTTAACATTTTTTCAGCAGCGCCGGAAATATTTAAATATTGACATAATGATAGGTTTTTTATAGTGTGCTCCTAACTTAACGGTGATTTTAAATATGAGTATGCAAGCAGCCAGCCAAATTGACTTGTCTCCCTATGAGCACCCGCGTAAGCGCAACGCGATCCTAACGGATGTACGCGGAGTTTTTGTCTCTGCTGCCATGGGCGCTCCCCTAAAAAATTACCCGGTAGCGCTGTTGAATGCATATATGCCGCCGGAAGATATTTTAAGGCGCCGCAATATGCTGGAAGCACTCTGGCAGAAAGCGCAATTGATAGATTCCGCGCATGTGTCATTTGAGTATCTTGCAGGCGAGGATGATGTCAATCTTGAACCGGGCGACCGGGCCTATCTGCTATCAGGCCTGCTTGGTCTTTATGATGACATTCATGAGTACGACGAAACTGCAGCCGGCATGAGAGTGGGACGCAATCTTGTAAAAGACTGGCATCCCGATAGTCATGATGTTTTGAACATCACGTTGGGAGGCGCGGGTACAGAGCTTGATCAGATATGCACACCGGAAGCCTATTATTGCTACATCAAAAGAGGTGAAAGGCACAAAAGCCCGCTGCGCGAGCCAAATGCAAACCCACCGTGTTTTACAGTAATTGCAGTTCCCGTTTGATAATTTTGCTTGCAAGTTTCAGCCTATCTTCTACCAATAGGCCATGAAAAAATTCTTCGCTTTTGCCATGCTTCTGTGCTGCTTTTCCTGCGCATCGTCCGGCGAGGGCAATGCCGCATCCCCCATCGTGCTCGAACTCTACACCTCTCAGAACTGCCCGTCCTGCCCGCCCGCGGAACAACTCTTCGCCCTCCTGGTCGATCAGCCGGACGTCATTGCACTGGCCTGCCACATCACTTATTTTGACACCGCGCAGTGGCGCGATGTCATGTCCCGCGATTTTTGCACAAAGCGCCAGGGCGCCTATAATAAAGCTATGGGGCGCGGCAACCGCGTCTTCACGCCGCAAGCCATCGTCAACGGAAACCTGCAAGTCAACGGCGCCGACCGCGAAAGTGTTTCCACCGCACTGATCGTCGGCGCGGCGCAGAACATCACGCCGCTCCTCCTGCGCCTTGCGCCGGACAACAAGCTGGACATAGAATTTCCCGAACTGGGCAGCCGCGGCAGTTATGCCGTACGCCTGATGGGCTATCGCAAAGCATTTCTTTCCCCGCCGGGCCCGGGGCGCGGAGCCACCCTCTATGCTAACGCTGTGAATACACTTGATGATGCCGGCCCGCTCTGGCAGGGCGAGCCGCGCCTTGTTCACTTCCAGCTCGATGCCAGCCGCTTTGCTGACGGCTACGCCGTCATCGTTGAAGATGCCGCCACAAAGCGCATCGTCGCCGCCGGAAAGCTTGAGCCCTGATTTTTTTCTTTACATAATTCATAGTCTTTGCTATGTTTTTTTCTATGGCAACAATTGATTTCATAACAGCAACGTCTCAGAAACGCGGCGTGAATTTCCGAATTCCCATTGTGCACACAAGAGAAGATTTTATTAAGGCCGCGCAAAGGGACATGACGACGCCTGTTATCTGGCGTCCAACTTTGGAAGAAGTTGCCCAGACCAGTGAAATTTTTCAAAAAATTTGGGAATCGGACATTCCGCACGAGGGCTCAAATTATTTTCCCGCGCGGGCGAATTTCGATGGCAGCACCGATTTTCCTCAAGGGATTCCTGAAAAATATCGTCCTGCCAAGGAAGAGTTTGAGATATTGACGCATGTGATTTCTGGCATTCATGATTCGCTATTCATCAGAGATTTTACAGTTGTCTGTTCGCCGCCTTTTTCTCCGGGAGCGCATTCCCATAATTGGAGTGTCGTGAATCGCTCTTTTCTCGGCAGGGCCGGCACAACATTATTGGATGATGGAGAAACTCTGGAAGGAGACTGGGTTTTCATTCCCAAAAATCTGGAACATGAGCCAGATATAGAAAGAGAAGAAAAACGAATGATTGAGGCTGTCTATTCTCCGCTTGGATAATTTGTTCAAAAACATCCCTCCTTTTTCACAAAACTATCCATCACCCGCTTCAGCCCGGCATGTTCGAATTTGATGTCGAGCTTGTGCCCGTCAATATGCACGATGGTACCGTAACCGAAT
>JBQTJN010000053.1:0-20265 GCA_052387095.1 Alphaproteobacteria bacterium | reverse complement strand
GGTTAATAAGCGCCGAATCCCGCCTCGCCTCCCTCAATTTAATTTTGATTATAAGCTTTTCCCCGTACAGAAAACTGTTTGGTATAGCCCATATCCACTTGAGCAGCCAAGCTTTAATCCCTTATACGGATTTTATTGAATTTTAGCGAATTTTTTGGTATGCTCTTCAACCTAAGTGAAATTGGAACGCCACCTGCGAAGACTCTGAAAATCTTCCCTTTTGGTATCTAACAGATAGACTTACAGACCAATCTTAAACCGGTTTGTGAAGGCGCTCCTGTACCGGTGTAACAGTACTATTGGATAAGGAAATAAAATGGCTGGCAACGACAACACAAATAACTTCAAAAAAGGCGACTACGTAGTATATCCCGCGCACGGCGTGGGCCAGATCGAAGGTCTGGAAACGCAGAATATCGGCGGCATGGAAGTGCGCCTTTATGCAATCGGCTTTACCAAGGACCGCATGCGCCTCAAGATCCCCGTTAAGAAAGCCCAGACATCCGGCCTCCGCAAACTCTGCACGGGTGAGCGCCTTCAGGATGCCCTTAAGACGCTTCAGGGCCGTTCCCGCGTCCGCCGCACCATGTGGAGCCGTCGCGCGCAGGAATACGAAATGAAAATCAATTCCGGCGACCCGATTGCTATTGCTGAAGTCCTCCGCGACCTCAAGCGCAGCAACGATGACACGGAGCAATCCTACAGCGAACGTCAGATTTACCAGTCAGCCCTGGAACGTCTGGCCCGCGAAGTCGCCGCTGTGAAGAAAATCAGCGAAATCGACGCGACCAGCGAACTCGAAGGCATCATGACCAAAACGGTTACCAAGCCACGCAAGAAAGCCGCATAAAATAAACATTGTCATCCCCGCGGCGCGAGCATAAGCGAGCCTGCACGGCGGGGATCCGGAAAAAGGCCAGACCCCGCCTTCGCGGGGGTGACAAAATAAGGACTTTACGAAAGCGGGCTTCTCCAGAGCCCGCTTTTTTAATGGCTCGGAAGTGATCCAAATGCCTTCAGGCTCCGAATATATAAGTACCGCGGAACGTATCATTCCCACCGGACGTTCCTTAAGGCACAAGAAAGACAGGATAAAATGGCCCATATCGACGATCCACACACACAAAAAGCCAATATGGATTACATCCGCACATCCATGAATGCACCCATGCTTGAAAAAGAGCATGAACTGGACCTCGCCCGCCGCTGGGCCAATAAACAGGACCAGAAGGCCCTCAATGAATTGATCCAGTCCTATACACGGCTTGTGGTGGCCATGGCTGCACGTTTCCGCAATTACGGCCTCCCCATGGGCGACCTGATCCAGGAAGGCAATGTCGGCCTGATGCAGGCCGCGTCACGTTTCGATCCCGAGCGCGATGTACGCTTCTCAACATATGCCGCGTGGTGGATTCGCGCTGCGATCCAGGACTATGTCCTGCGCAACTGGTCGATCGTCCGCACCGGCACGACAGCCGCGCAGAAATCCCTCTTCTTCAACCTGCGCCGCCTGCGCGGGCGCATTGAAACAGCGTCGGGCCGTGAAGGTCTTGACGATGAAGGCCGCGCCGCGATCGCGAAAGAACTTAACGTCAATATCAATGAAGTGCGGCAGATGGAATCCCGTTTTGCCGGTGCCGACCAGTCCCTGAATGCAAAAATCGGCGAGGACGGCGATAATGAATGGCAGAACCTGCTGCCCGACACCGGCCCGAACCCGGAAGAAATCGTTATTGGCATGAAGGACGCGCAAACCCGTTCCCAATGGCTGAAGGAAGCGCTCGATGATTTATCCGAGCGCGAGCGCACGATCATCCGCGAACGCCATCTTGGTTATGACGCCGTCACGCTTGAAGATCTCGGCAAAACGCTCGGTGTCAGCAAGGAACGTGTTCGCCAGTTGGAGCAGCGTGCCATGGGCAAGTTGAAAATCTCCATGCGCAAGTATGGCAACGACAGTGCCGGAATGTTTGCTTAAATTATTTCAACGTCATTGCGAGCGTCAGCGAAGCAATCCACACTTTTTAAAAGTGGATTGCCACGTCGGCACTTCGTGCCTCCTCGCAATGACGGCTTAATTAGGGAGATTAGGGAGCGGTTATAATTTTATACTGCTGGCCCGGGACAACCTCTTGGCCAGGCGCGAGACCGTTCAGGATACGGAACCATTCTTCCCGGCGGGATTCCAGAGATTGCCGCGCCGCGAGCGAAGCCACAAGATCACCCGAAGATGCCGTCACAACCCGCACAACCCCCGGTTTAAGTGACGCCCGCTCCTGGGCGGTAAGGCGCCTGAAGCTGTAAGTGGCCGCCTTAATATCGTTCATTTCCGCCCCCGAAACCCCCTTGGGCGTCGCCACCTGGAACCGTGCGAAGCTGCCGTCGCCGCGTTCAATTGCGACCAGCCTGATATCCGCCGGCTTGCCGTTGACGGTTCCGGCAAAGGACGTCGTTGCGCCCTTCATGCCATTCACGGTAATATTTTCCACCCCGGCCTGTACTTCACCTTTCATCCACTCCTGCGCGAGATATGAAGCAGCATCACCGTTGCCTTTTACGACATCAAACAACACGACAGTGCCGGACGGACCTTGCGCCACGATCTTGTCGCTCTGGTTGATGATGCGGTAACCCGCAGGCGCGCTAAATGTAAAATCCATATCCGGGTGATAGAAATTCTGCCCGCGCACAAAACCGTGCCGCGGGCTGTCGCCGTAAATCATACCGTTGATGGCCTGCAAATGACGGTCTTTATTGACCGTGCCGCCTTTTGGATATTGCGCAGCCTCCGCATAGGTTTTATTGACACGTTCTGCCGTGTCCGGGTGCGTTGAAAAATATCCCGCGACCAGATTATCCTGTGTGCCGGCGATCTGCCCTTCGAGCGCGCTTTCCGCCTGCAGCGAGGACAAAAATGACGACATCTGCGTCGCATCATACCCCGCGCGCGTCATGTAACGCAGGCCAAGCGTATCCGCCTCGTTCTCCTGCGTGCGCGAATAGGAACTCATATAAAGATTAGAGCCAAGCCCCACCGCTTCCGATAACCCAGGTGCATTGACGGCCGCTGACAAGATCGAGGCGCCGATCGATGTCATCACACCGTGCGAATAACGCTCCGCCGAATGGCGTGCGGTGACGTGGCCGGTTTCGTGGGCAAGAACCGCAGCCAACTCAGCCTCGCTATTCGCCAGCGCCAGCAGCCCCCGCGATACATACAGATATCCGCCCGGCAGCGCGAAGGCATTCACGATCGGGCTGTCGACGATATAAACCTGGTAATTAACGTTGGCGCGCTCGGTATCGCGGGTGACCTTTTGCGCCACATCACGCACATAGGCATTCAGCGCGGCATCTTCATAAAAACCGAATTCCTGCGCGATTTTTTCGTGCTCGCCGGCACCCACCTGCGACTCCTGTGATTCCGGCATAAGCCCGTCAAACTGGGATTTGCCCGTGGCGGGGTTGGTGCTGCAGGCGGCAAGAAATGGCAGGGCTAGGGCTGCCGCAAACAAGACCTTGCAAAAACCTCTTAAAAAAGTCCAATCTGTGTTTATCATGAAATGGATACTAACTTTTCTGTGGTGTATTTCCAGCGTTTTTATTGCTCCAGCGCCGGTTTATGCCGGCGATTTCCCGGCCGGCGATTTTTCAGAACTTAAAAAGACCGCCAGTGCCCGGGTCCTGAGCGTAATAGACCCTGAAACCATCCAGCTTGACGATAAATCCATTATCCGCCTGTCCGGTATCGAATACCCGGATTTTGACCTGCGCGATCCCGGTGAATTCTCCCTCGCCGCGCTGAAAATCCTCAAGGACATGCTGGAAGGAAAAACCGTTAATATCTACCAGACTAAAAAAGAAGACGCGGGCCGCCTCAACCGCATGGGACATAAAATTGCGCAAATCGAGCGCCAGTCGGATAATGCCTGGGTCGAAGGCAGCATGATCATCCTCGGGCTCGCCCGCACGCGCACAAGCGCAGCCAACCCGCAGATGGCGCAACAGATGCTTATTCTGGAAGAAATCGCCCGCGCTGAAAAATCCGGCATCTGGACCAAGGATAAATTCAAAATTCTGACCGCTGAAAAGGCAGGCGACCAAATCGGCAGCGCCGGCATCGTACAGGGCAAAATCCAGAGTGCCGCTATAAAAAATAACCGCGTTTATCTCAATTTCGGCCCCGACTGGCGCAACGATTTCACGGTTTCCATTGCGCCGGAAAACAAGCGCGCGTTTTCAAAACGGAAAATCGATCTGCTGCAGATGACCCAGAAAACCGTGCGCGTGCGCGGCTTTATCCAGGAATATAACGGCCCCGTGATTGAGATCGATCACCCTGAAGCGCTGGAGATCATGCAGAAATGACAGCAAAACCAAAAGACCGCGTGAATGAAACACCGCGACGCCCGCCGCTGAATGATCTGTTCCCGGCGATTGCACCTTATTCGACCGGCTTCCTCGCTGTTGATGAAATTCACAATTTATACTGGGAGCAAAGCGGCAATCCGGAAGGCGTGCCGGTTGTATTGCTGCATGGCGGCCCCGGCGCAGGCGCCACGCCAATGCACCGGCGCTTTTTCGATCCCGCTCATTACCGCATTGTTATTTACGATCAGCGCGGCGCCGGACGTTCACACCCCCTCGGCGAACTGCGCAACAATACATCCACGCTTCTGGTGCAGGATATGGAAGTCCTGCGCAAACACCTTGGCATCGAACGCTGGCACATATTCGGTGGCTCGTGGGGTTCCACTCTCGCTCTTATGTATGCCACGCAGCACCCAGAGCGTTGCATCAGCCTCGCTCTGCGTGGCATATTTCTCAACGAACAATCGGAAAATGACTGGTTCCTGAATGGCATTCGTAATATTTTCCCGGAAGTCTGGGAACAATTCGTCTCGATCATTCCCGAAGCAGAACGCGGTGATTTATTGGATGCGTATTATAAACGCCTCACCGGCCCCAATGAAAAACAGGCGATGGAGGCCGGCATTCACTGGAGCCTGTATGAAAGCGCCTGCTCCTCCCTGCTCGCAAATTACGAAACCATCACGACCGAGGACCAGAAACAGCACGCGCTCGCCTTGGCCCGTATCGAAGCACATTATTTCAAGCACGAGGTCATCGCACCGGAAAACAGCCTGCTGCATAAGATCGATGCCATCCGTTCCATCCCGGCCGTGATCGTGCACGGGCGCTACGATGTGATCTGCCCGATCGCCACGGCGCACAGGTTGCACCAGCTTTGGCCCGAGGCTGATTACGTGATTGTTCCGGATGCCGGGCATTCAGCTCTTGACCCTCCCCTTCGCTCCCGGCTAGTTGAAGCAACGGAAAATTTCAAAAGGCTTTAAATGCGCTTCAAATCTCTGAAAGATATCAACCTCAAGAACAAGCGCGTGCTACTGCGCGCCGATCTGAATGTCCCGGCCGTGCACGGCAGAATCACCGATATGACCCGCATCGAACGCCTGAAACCCACGATTGATTATTTGCGCAAAGAAGGCGCGAAAACACTGGTCATTTCCCATTTCGGGCGCCCGGAAGGAGAGCAGAACCCACAAATGTCGCTGGCCTTCATGCTTCCCGCGCTGGAAAAAGCCTGGGATACGGAAGTGCGCTTTTCGCCCGACTGTATAGGACCGAAAGCCATGACCCTTTCGCAGAATTTATTGGTCGGCGAAGTCGCGCTTCTGGAAAATGTTCGTTTTTATAAAGGGGAGGAGGCGAATGACGAGAGCTTTGCCAAAAGCCTCGCCGTGCTTGGCGATATTTACATCAATGATGCTTTCTCCGCCGCGCACCGCGCCCATGCCTCGACCGAAGGCCTCGCACATATGCTTCCTTCCGCTGCTGGGTTGCTGATGGAAGAAGAACTCAACGCACTCGACCAGGCGCTGGGCAGCCCGCAAAAGCCGGTCGCGGCCATCACGGGCGGCTCCAAAATATCGACCAAGCTCGCCGTGCTTAACAATCTCGTCACAAAAGTCGATTATCTTATTCTCGGCGGCGGCATGGCGAATACGTTTCTTTATGCGAAAGGTGCCGATATCGGCAACTCCTTGTGCGAAAAATCCATGGCCGATGAAGCCCGCAAGATCATAAAAATCGCGGAAGAAAATAGCTGCGAAATCATCCTGCCTATTGATTCCGTCGTTGTTTCTGAAATCAGCGGCAAGGCCGATATTCAAACCGTTTCCAGCCTGGCCATCCCGTCCGATAAAATGGCCATCGATGTCGGTCCACAAACGCTGGATTACATCGGCAAAAAAATCGATCTTTGTAAAACTATTGTCTGGAATGGGCCGATGGGCGTGTTTGAAATCAAGCCCTTCGATAAGGGCACAAACGCACTGGCAGAAATCGTAGCCGCAAAAACATCCAAAGGCGAATGCGTCAGCGTCGCAGGCGGCGGTGATACGGTTGCGGCGTTGGAAAATGCAGGCGTCACCGAAAAATTCACCTACATATCATCGGCAGGCGGCGCATTCCTGGAATGGTTGGAGGGCAAGAGGCTGCCCGGCATTACGGCTTTAGCAGCCTAGTCGCTCGTATCTTTGCGGAAATTTTCTATCAGCCGGCAGGCCGTTTCCACCTTGATGCGATCGAAATAAGTCAGCGCCTTCGTGATCTCCGACACATCCGCGACGCTGTTATTGTTGCGCAAGCGGTTTGTCAGCAGGTAGAAAGAAATAAAATCCGCTTTTATAATCTTCAGCGCCTTGCAAGTCACGGCAAAGCTTTGTCCGTTCGGTTGCTCCAGCATCGCGAGAATGTTATTCACCGGGATATCCGCATATTGAGAAAATGCTGCAACGAAAGATTGAATTTGTCCCTGCTTGAGAATACCAAGCATGTAATTGACTGTAAGCTCTTCCGCATTCTTGATCCTCTTCGCTAGATGCAGGGCTTCACCTGATGGTTTGAAATCGTGTACGGCAGAAATTTCTACGGCACGAACGAAATCATGAACAACCGCGTCAGCTGCCTCCTTCATCTTCGTCTTATCAATCTCATGATGGAGAGATACCCGCGCTTTAATTTCCTCGCCCACATATTGATACAACTTACTGGCGATATATGCCGGCACTTCCTGGCGGACGATCAGAGGTTCGGCAAGAATTTCCTGCCCTTGGGCCATATCGGAGAGAATATGCAGCGCCGTTTCGGTCAATTCGATTTCCTGGTTATTAATGAGCGCAAGCGCAGTATCGAAATCGCGCGTCGAGGACAGGATGTCGATCAGAGTATCGCTGAGCTCGTGACGTGACGCGATGTGCGGCCATGTCTCCTGCCCTTTTGACTTGATGATAAAGATAAGGTCCATATCCGTCAGGACCTTGCTGTTCTTCAGAACCGGTGCGGCAACATCGATCTCGTCATTGGCAAGATTGAGTATGACGCGCAGCGGTACATGATCCATTTTTGAAAGTTTTTCGGAAAGTGCCTGGCGCAGATCCCGCTCCGTCTGGCGGATCAGGGCAATCAGAACATCCGCGATCAGTTCGCTTTCGCGCAGACTGAGTTTCATTTCGAGAAGCTGGCTAACGGCCTCGGTCAACTCGGCCCGTGCCGAAGGCGCCCGGTCCTGGGCCAGAAGGTAAAGCCTGTGATTATCATAGAGGCGCACCAAAAGAGGCGTTACCCCGGAAGACGTGTCCAGAAACCCCAAATCCATTTTTTTCCCCAATTTTTCATTTTTTATACTATTTTATTTAGTGCAAAGATTCGCTCGAAAAGGCCGGAAACCGTAATTTTTAGTCTGTTAGAGGATCGTTCCTAGGTTTCTTATACGCCCAAATCCTTACCAACCCGTTAAGGCCCTGATAAATGACTCCAAATCACCTTTTGCCGGGAAAAGCTCTCTAGAATCGGTGTATGTTAATTTCTGATTAACTTTTCCCACCCTATACTGAATCCATCAGACAACCTTCGAATCAGGACTTTCAACATGGCCGGACCCTTAAGCGGACTTTCACAACAGGTGCCTTTCGCAACTACGTTCCAGCCGTCACAGGCCAGTAACGCGCAGGTACGTCCCGATGCAAAAAAGCCACAGGAAAATGTCGTTCAGGCTCGTAATGCCCCTGCTTCAGGTTCTCAGAAATCGGAAACGCGGGATCAGAATGTTTTGCGCGGCGCGGCAAGCAAAAGCGCCTCTTCCGGCAACGGCCAGCGCGGCACATTGCTAGACGTTACGGTTTAATCTCTCAGGAAATTTACTTACTGGAACGCCACTTCGTTGAAACTACGCAACTTCCGGCTATGCAGCTTTTCGGGCGTCAGATCGCGGATCAGGGCCATGGCGTAGAGGCCGATCTGCAGATGCTGCTTCACCCGCTCCCGGTAGAACGCATCGGCCATGCCGGGCAGCTTTAACTGCCCGTGAAGGGGCCTGTCGGATACACAGAGCAGCGTCCCATAGGGCACGCGGAACCGCAGGCCGTTCGCGGCAATCGTGCCGGATTCCATGTCCATGGCAATCGCCCGGCTCTGGCTGAGGCGCAAATTCTGGTGACGGAACGGGCGCAGCTCCCAGTTACGGTCGGCCGTAGTCGCCACTGTCCCGGTGCGCATTACCTTCTTCAGATCGAAATTCTCCAGACCCGTGACCACGCTCACGGCCGCCTCCAGGGCCTGCTGAATTTCCGCGAGCGCGGGCACCGGGATGCTCGGCGGCAGATCGTCATCGAGAATTTTATCCTCGCGCAGATATCCGTGCGCCAGAACGTAATCTCCGAGGTTCTGCGAATTGCGCAGACCCGCGCAATGGCCCAGCATCATCCAGGCATGCGGGCGCAGTACGGCGATGTGATCCGTGATCGTCTTGGCGTTCGACGGGCCGACCCCGATATTCACAAGAGTAATCCCCCCGCCGTTTTCGCGCTTCAAATGATAGGCGGGCATCTGCGGCATGCGAACCGGCACGCGGTCATGAATTTCCGCGGCCCCTTGCACACGCGTCAGCACATGATCGCCCGGCTCCACAAATTCCGTGTAATCGGAGCCGCGGCGCTCGAGTATGGAAACATCAGTTTTCCCCTGCATCATCGCCCGGCCAATGCGGACAAATTCATCAACATAAAACTGGTAGTTCGTGAAAATCACGTAATTCTGGAAGTGCTTCGGCGATGTCCCGCAATAATGGCGCAGGCGCTGCAAACTAAGATCTACGCGTGGCGCGGTGAATAGCGAAAGCGGCTCCGGCTCGCCAGGCTGCACGCGGTACGTGCCATTGACGATATCGTCATCGAGATGCTCAAGGTTCGGCACATCGAAAAAATCAGGCACGCTGCGCACCTGCTCCGGCGACAAATCCTTTTCAAGGTGCAGATCCTCGCCCATCGCAAAATGCATGGGAATTGGCGTATCGCTGACTCCCACCTCGATTTCGACACCGTGGTTATCGATCAACAGGCCCAGCTGCTCGCGGTAATAAAAATCGAAAATGTCGGGCCGCGTCAGGGTTGTCGCATATGTCCCCGGTTTCGGCACGAAACCGTAAGCCAGCCGTATATCAGGCCGCCTGTTCACATCCGTTGAAATTTTCACATAAGGATAACATGCAGAAACGCGCTCTTTCGGAAATATACCTTTTGCAAATTCAAGAAAATGTTCGTGCAGGTAAGCAGTGTTGATATCGTAAATCTCGCGTACCGCTTCCAGAGCTTTGTCGGCGGACTTGAATGTCCGCGGCTTTATATTCTGAAGCTGTTTGGGATTTGCAGACATAACGCCCTGAACAGCGGCCAATTCTTCATAAGTCAGGAGCAAACCTATATCCTGGGCGATGGCGAGGAATTCCCGGTGATGTTTTGAAGGAACATAGCCCCGGTGCTTCCATGTTTCCACTGTCTTCCTGGGAATATCCTTGGTTTTTGCAATCGTTTCAATGGTTTTCCAGTAATATTGGCTCATAGTCTATATTACTTCATTTTGAAGATTTTTTCAACTCCAAAGTGAAGTTGCGGCTCATTTCAAGCCCATAAGCGAGCGCGCATAGTCCCGCGCTTTGAAAGCCTGGAGATCCTCAATGTCTTCGCCGATACCGATGGCATGCACAGGAATCCCGAACTGGTCGGCGAGTCCCACAACAACCCCGCCCTTCGCGGAACCGTCCAGCTTGGTCACAACAAGGCCGGTGACATCAACCATTTCCTTGAAGGTCTTCACCTGCGAATAGGCATTCTGGCCAGTCGTGGAATCGAGCACCAGCAAAACCGCATGCGGCAGATCCCCGCTTTTTTTCTTCAGGACGCGCACGATTTTCCGCAGCTCCTCCATCAGGTTCGCTTTGTTCTGCAGACGGCCCGCCGTATCGATGATCAGGACATCGCTGCCCTCTTCTTCCGCCTTCTCATAGGCTTCGAACGCCAGCGCCGCCGCATCGGCTCCAAGATCCTTCGCATAAAAGCCGGCCGCCGCACGCTTCGACCATTCCTGCAATTGCTCGACAGCTGCCGCACGGAATGTATCGCCCGCCGCCATCATCACTTTAAGACGATCTCGGAAATGAAGTTGGTGTGCCAGCTTGCCGATAGTTGTTGTTTTGCCCGCACCATTGACGCCGCAGACAAGGATAACGAACGGCCCTGCCGCCGGCTTGTCGATGCTGAGTGGCTTTGTCACGGGCTTTAGAATGCGCTCAATGGTTTCCGCCAGCGCGCCGCGCACCTCTTCATCTGTAGCTTCCTTGCCGAAACGCCCTTCCGAAAAATCAGCGACGATTTTAGCCGCAGTTTTCGGACCGAGATCCGCCTCAACCAGCACATCCTCAAGCTGCTGCAGCGACTCTTCATCAAGCTTTGATTTCGTCAGAACGTCCGTAAATCCACGCGCCATCTTGGCGGATGATTTCGAAAGGCTGGAGGAAAGCCGCGAAAGCCAGCCACCCTCCTCCGTATGATCGCTGAGCTCTTCCGCCTCGCGCAGATCATCACTCAACCTATGCTCGGGCACAGGCGCAACCGTAACTTCTTTAAGAAAGTCATTGTCGGTCTTGTTGAGCCGCTGCTTCATGCTCTCATCAATATCGGGATCGTAATCCGTCGAAGGTTCCAGCTCCGGCTCGCCCTTCGGATGCATGAGCCTGTCGTCGCGCTTCTCCTCGTCGGAGCGGGACTGCTTGTTTTTATTGCGCCAGAAAGCCATGTAAATAGTCCTTTAAATCAATTCACGCCGCAGGCTGCCCTTTCAGACAATCGCCCTGCACACCCGTTGTCTTTACAAACAGCAAAGCGCCCGGATCAGTTTCATATTTAAAAGACACCGGCGCAAAATTCTCGCTGCGCCCGAATCCGTTTTTCTCCACAATCACCTGCATGGTGCGGCCGACATTGCCATTTAAGAACTTTTGCAGCTGTTTGTCACCTAAATCACGCAAACGCGCCGCACGCTCTTTACGTATCGCCTTATCCACCTGCGGCATACGAGCCGCCGGCGTGCCGTCCCGCTCCGAATACGGGAAAATATGCAGAAACGTCAAATCGCATTCCTTAACAATATCAAGCGTATTGCGGAACATTTCTTCAGTTTCTGTCGGGAACCCCGCGATAATGTCGGCACCGAACGCAATATCCGGGCGGTAATTCCGCGCGCGTTTCGCCATGGCAATTGCATCGGCGCGCAGATGGCGTCGCTTCATGCGTTTTAAAATCATATCATCGCCGGATTGCAAAGACATATGCAGATGCGGCATAAATCGTGGCTCTTCCGCAATCAGTTTCCACAAATCATCATCGATCTCGACAGGATCCAGTGAAGACAAGCGCAGGCGCGGCAGTTTCGGCACCAGCGCCAGTACGCGGCGGATCATCTGACCCAATGTCGGCGCGCCCGGCAGGTCGGGGCCGTAGGATGTGATATCAACCCCCGTAAAAACAATTTCCTTGTAGCCGGCTTCAACCAGCATCCGAACCTGTTCCGTCACCGCGCCGATCGGCACGGAGCGCGAATTACCGCGGCCATAAGGGATAATACAGAACGTGCAGCGGTGATCGCACCCATTCTGCACCTGCACGAAGGCACGGCTGCGATCCTCGAACCCACTCAGCAGGTGCCCCGCTGTTTCCTTCACGGCCATGATGTCATTGACGAGAATTTTCCCCTCACCCCGCTCGGCTTCGCCTCGCCTCCCTCTCCCCGCGGGAGAGGGTGACCAAGCGAATGCGAGGTCGGGTGAGGGGTTTAAATTCTTCCATATCTCCTCATTCAACTTCAAACTATTCCCGATAACCTGATCCACCTCTTCCATCGCCGCATATTTTTTCGGATCAATCTGCGCGCTGCAACCCGTGACAATAATTCTGGCGCCGGGATTTTCGCGCCGCGCACGTCGGATCGCCTGCCGCGCCTGCCTCTCGGCTTCTTTTGTTACAGCGCAGGTATTGAAAATAATCGTATCCTTGAGCCCCGCTTTTTGCGCATGGCTTTTCATCACTTCACTTTCGTAAGTGTTGAGGCGGCAGCCAAAGGTCACGATTTGCGGATCGGTCATGTCGCTAGCTTTCCCTCAAACTCATACGCCACAGGCCCGGTCATGAGGATGTGATTGTCTTTTTCGCGGCGCTCGAGAAACAAACTGCCGCCATCCATGATGATTTCGGCCTTGCGCCCTGTGAGACCGCGACTATAAGCCGCCGCCAAGGTCCCACACGCACCCGATCCGCAGGCCTGCGTCACGCCCGCGCCGCGTTCCCACACGCGCAGGCGGATTTTATCCGGGCTCAATATTTGCGCGAATTCAACATTGGTGCGCTCCGGGAAGGCACGGTGATGTTCAATAACAGGACCAATCTTCTCAATATCGATATCATTCACATCATCGACGAAAAACACGCAATGAGGATTGCCGACATTAATGGCAACCGGCTCGGGCAGATCGCCCCATTTTTCATGGGCATCAAGCGCCATCTCGAATGTCACGCCCATATCCACTTCAATCATTGCGTTTTCTGCCCGTCGGCAAATAAGAAGGCCGCCCCGAGTCTCGATTTTGCAGGAATCCCGGCCAGTTTCATTCATAATAATATCCGCCACGCAGCGTGTTGCATTGCCGCAGCTCTCAGCCTGGGACGCATCCGGGTTGTAAATCCGCATAAAGCCATCGGCTAAAGCCGATGGCTCAATCACTATGAACTGGTCACAGCCCCTGGTAATCTCGTTGCCGCGATCACAAGCCTGCATAATCAAGGAGCGATCCGGCAACTGCCGCTCGCCCCGCCGGTCAATAATCACGAAATCATTGCCGAGCCCATGCATTTTTCTGAAATGAACCATACTGACAGGTATAAAGGTTCGGCTTGCGCTAATCAATGAAAGCATCAATACCCCGTAGCATCAGTGACCCCATGCAAATTCCATCGCCTCCAGCTCTGCTGTAGTAAGATCTTTATCTGGCGATACCCATGTGGCAGATCCACTTGTATCCTTCTCACCGCTCCTTGCGGTTTCAAAGCTTGTCGTCATATGCGGCACCTCGGGTTTATCAGATGGTGATTCAGTCGTAGCCATGTTCAGTCTCCTTCATGGTTAAATATGAAGACCGGTTCAAACACGAAAATTGCTGAAATTTTTGAAGGGCGACAGGATTCAGACATAAAAAGCCCGGAAATTTCGATTCCCGGGCGCCGACTGCGAATTTATGACTGAAAACCTAATCTGCTCATCAAAAATCGCGTGGCGCCGCCTTGAGCACCACGAGAATAAGAACAGCAAGATTCAGGTCCGTTCCAGTTATAAGACTGCCATGATACACCCGATTTTTTAAAAATCAAAAGTTTTTCCGCTTTTAAATTGTCTGGCTAAACAGTTACGGCACTAAAACGTGTTCCTTTATAATGATTCTCGCCAAAGCAGGCGCCATTTCTTGAATGGCGGATATTGTAGTACACTCAAGGAACTCGCCCTTCAAAATAGGACCTATCGCATATAGCGCATTGCGCTCATTCGAGATGGAACCTGTCGCAGGCATATCATCATCGGATCTTATGCCCCCTAAAGGATGTTGTTCGATGAGGCCTCTTTTTTCTAAAGACCGCATTATAGGTGTCATATCTTCGATCGAGACTTTAGGACCGGTAATGTTGACGATCTTTTCGGCATGAAACGTTTCCTGAGGGTAATCGGGATCGTCGGTTTTACGGGTGATGTTAAATCCACCCTTTTGTAGATCAGGTACAATGCTGTTTTCGCCTGCCTTGATTGCCAGACGCCCTGCTTTAAAAAGCTTTCTGATAATCCCCGTATGATACTCAGACATTCTATTGCGCGCAAAACGCCATTGATATTCATAGCGTTCAATAAATTTTCTACGTTCCGATTCATCCAGCATGCGCCATATTTTATTTGCTTCCGGAGCAATGGAATCAATAACATCCCGCCATTTCTGGCCTTTTTTTAAAGCCGCCCGGAGTTCTAAAGAAAAAAGATCAATCAAATCCTCAACTTTTATCATTCCGTATTGGTGTATATATTTTTCCAATGCTTCAATTGTAAATATGTGCCTTTGATAGGGGAACGATTTACCGAGGGACGCAGGCATTTTTTTTTGCAAACATAAAATTATAAAGCGACCCCTATAGTTATTTTCAATGGCCGAAGAGATTGCAAACATAGCACCAACTCCCGCGCCTATAATGACCGTGCTGTCTGTTTCGTTAAGTTTATTTTTTTCCAGACCTTTATAATCATAATAAAGCGGCTGTCCTACAAGCCCTTCTCTTGGCTTGGGTTCAGTGTTTCCTGTCGCCAATATTGTGACGTCGATTTCTAAAACGGATCCATCTGCCAGTGCCGTAAAATTTTTATTCGAACAAACCCAGGCATCAACAGCGTCATTTCCGTAGATGACATTTATGGATATGGGAGATTCACAACCTTTATGAATTGAAATAAGATTGTCTAAATGATCGTTCAGATAATCTCCAAAAATATTATTTGTAACGAAGCATTCCGGATTAAATCCTGTAATCTGATGATATTCAACATTCCGGCATGCGGTATGTTCCGTAATTTTCAGCCAACGGTCAGGAGCATTATTCATATGATGCATAAAATCTCCGGGAGCATCAACACCCAACGATTTTATAGGATTGAGCATCGGCACGTGCACATCGGGGCGATTATAAGCATAGCCTCCCGCCCGGCTTTTCGGATCAATCAAGGTGATTTCCATTTTTTTCTGCGTCTTTCCAGCATTCGCCGCAATAGAAAATTCCTTCGCCAGTTGGGAAGCAGCGGCAATGCCGGAAAATCCTGCGCCGATTATTGCAACCTTCAAAGTTTGACCGCCCATAGGCTTTTACCTTCCTTAGCGCTCCACTCGGACATTTTCTCTGCTGACTTATGCGGATTCAAAAAAACGGCACAAAAAAACCCCCGAAATCTGGCTGATTTGGGGGCGGTTACGTCCGGTGACTGAATTCGC
Organism: Alphaproteobacteria bacterium; assembly: GCA_052387095.1. GTDB lineage: Bacteria > Pseudomonadota > Alphaproteobacteria > Micavibrionales > Micavibrionaceae > JBQTJN01. Next base: position 4,835 of record JBQTJN010000053.1, on the reverse strand, counting down.
AAAACCAATCAAGTACGACGCAATGCCCTCCGGGGCACCACGACGATAATAACAGAATAATTCCGTGCGAATTTAATCATGTCTAAGGTTATAAGGCGAAAGGCGCTTTTCTGTCAAACAATATCTGCTGGATTCCCTTGACTTTTCCGGCCGATCCGCCTAATTTCCGGCCATTAATCCACTGAAACGATCTGGATTTCAGTGCTTACGGGTACCCCGCGGCCAGCGAATTTACGCTCACCGCGGTTAAACTGTTTTGTTAAAAAGGAATTATAAGTGTTTGATACACTGAGCGAAAAATTAGGCGGCATATTCGACAAGTTGCGTGGACGCGGCAGCCTTTCGGAGAACGACGTCATGGCCGTGGCCCGCGAGATCCGCATCGCCCTGCTCGAGGCCGATGTCGCCCTGCCCGTGGTCAAGGACTTTATCGAGATCATCAAATCCCGCGCCGTCGGCCAGGACGTCATCAAGGGCATTAATCCCGGCCAGCAGGTCGTCAAGATCGTTCACGACGCACTGGTGCAGACGCTGGGCAGCAATACGCAGGAGCTGAAATTCGGACCGTCGCCGAGCGTCTACCTGATGGCCGGTCTGCAGGGTTCGGGAAAAACCACTTCTTCCGCAAAAATCGCGAAGATGCTGACCGACCAGCAGAAGAAAAAAGTCCTGATGGCCTCGCTCGATATTTACCGCCCCGCCGCGCAGGAACAATTGCGCCAGCTCGGCGAGCAAACCGGCGTAGAAACGCTCGGGATCATCAAAGATCAAAAGCCCGCCGATATCACGAAACGCGCTCTGGATGCAGCCAGAAAGGGCGGTTTTGACGTGCTGATCCTCGACAGCGCCGGACGCCTTTCCATTGACGACGTGCTGATGAGCGAACTCAAAACCGTGAAAGACCTGGCGAAACCGGTTGAGACCCTGCTCGTCGCCGACGCCATGACCGGGCAGGACGCCGTCAACACCGCGAAAGTATTCAATGAAAAAATCGGCCTCACCGGCATCATGCTGACCCGCGTCGACGGCGATGCGCGCGGCGGCGGCGCCTTGTCGATGCGCGCCGTCACCGGCAAGCCCATCAAGCTGATCGGCACAGGCGAAAAATGGGACGCGATCGAGGCGTTTCACCCCGACCGTATCGCCGGCCGCATTCTCGGCATGGGCGATGTGGTTTCGCTGGTGGAAAAAGCCATCACGACGGTCGATCAGGCCGATGCCGCGAAAATGGCGGAGAAATTCAAAAAGGGTAAATTCGATTTCAACGATTTGCTCAGCCAGATGCAGCAGATGAAAAAAATGGGCGGCATGGCCTCCATGATGAAAATGCTGCCCGGCATCGGCAAAATGGCCGGCCAGCTCGAAGCATCCGGTGTCGATGATAAAATGATTAACCGCCAGGAAGCGATTATTTTTTCGATGACCAAAAAAGAGCGTGCCAATCCGGACCTGCTGAATGCTTCGCGCAAGAAACGCGTCGCTGCCGGCTCGGGCACATCCGTGCAGGATATCAACAAGCTCTACAAGCAATTACAGCAGATGCAGACCGTCATGAAACAGATGCGCAAAATGGGCGCGGGCGGCATGATGAAGCAGATGAAAGGCCTGATGGGAGGCAACATGGGTGATCTGGAGGCTCTGGCAGCACAATCCATGAACCCGGACGCGCTCAGCGCGGATATGAGTGCCCTCGGAAATGCAGGCGCGCTCGGCCCCAACCCGTTTGCCGATGGCAACGCACTGAATAAATTCCCCGGCCTAGAAAGTCTTTTGAAAGGGAAAAAATAGTTACCGACTTTTTTAATTTTTAACTTTTACAAACTAAGGAGAAACTAAAATGGCGCTAAAAATCAGAATGTCCCGGGGCGGACGCACAAACCTCCCCTTCTACCGGATCGTGGTTGCGGATTCCCGTAGCCCTCGCGATGGCCGTTACATCGAACGCCTCGGCACCTATAACCCGCTGCTGAAATCGGAAGATGAAAACCGCGTGAAACTTGTGACCGAGCGCATCCAGTATTGGCTCGGCCAGGGTGCGCAGCCGTCCGAGCGCGTCGCTATGTTCCTCGGCAAGGCCGGTCTCGTATCGATGCCGGAACAAACCGTGCGCCCGAACAAATCTGCGCCCGGCGAAAAAGCCAAGGCCCGCGTCGAGGAAAAAGCTGCGAAAAAAATCGCCGCCGATGAAGCGAGAAAGGCTGCTGAGGAAGAAGCAAAAGCTGCAAAAGCCGCTCCAGCTCCGGAACCTGAAGCGCCAGCCGCGGTTGAAGAAGCTACACCTGCTGCAGAAGAAGCAGCGCCAGCGGAAGCACCGGCTGAAACGCCTGCTGAAGGCTGATTGACCCGAAATCCCCTCTCCCTTCGGGAGAGGGTTAGGGTGAGGGGCCATGGATACAACAGAAGCTGCAAGGCAGTTACGCCAAAACCAGACAGAAGCTAAAAAGCTTATCTGGAAACATTTGCGCGACCGGCAACTAAGTGGATACAAATTCAGACGGCAACATCCTTTGCCTCCCTATATCGCTGATTTTTTTTGTGAAGAAAAAAATTTAATCATCGAAATTGATGGGGGACAACATACATCCGAAACCGATAAAAAAAGATCTTCAGTTTTAGAACCTCAAGGATATCAAATTATTCGTTTCTGGAATAATGAGGTTCTTGCAAATATTGAAGGCGTTCTGGAAACGATTTTGCTGGAACTTAAAAAGACCCCTCACCCTAACCCTCTCCCGAAGGGGGAGGGAATTAAAAGAGTCTGCCTGGGCAAAATTATCGGCGTCCATGGCGTCAAAGGGCTGGTGAAAATTCTGCCTTTTGGCGAAGACGTGACGCTGCTGGATAAGCTCCTGCTTTACACACACGAACAGGGCGATGAGAAAATCGCCCTCTCCCTCAAAAACATTGTCGGTCAATACCAGCTGGCCGCCATCAAGGGTGTGAATGACCGCACCGAGGCCGAAAAAATCCGCGGCACGGAATTCTGGGTCGATAAATCCGCCCTCCCGAAAATCAAGGAAAAAAACACCTATTACCACATCGACCTGATCGGCCTGCCGGTATTGGATGAAACCGGCGCGGAAATCGGCGTGCTCACTAATGTCCTGAATTACGGCTCAACGGACCTGTTCGACCTGCGCCTGAACGCCGGCGGCTCCTGCGTCATCCCCTTCACCCCCCGCTATGTCGCCGGGGTCGAGATCGGCAAAGGCATCACCGTCACGCCCGCCATAAAGGATTTTTCAGAATTATGAGCGCCTGGCACATTAACCTTCTTACCCTTTTCCCCGAAATGTTCCCGGGCACGCTCGGCGCTTCCTTAAGTAAAAAAGCACTGGAAAAAGGCCTGTGGAGCTATAATGCGATTAATATCCGCAATTTCGCCCCCGATAAGCATAAAAGCGTCGACGACACCCCCTTTGGTGGAGGTGCAGGCATGGTTTTACGAGCCGATACCATTGAAAATGCTCTGTCCAGCATCAAAAACCCGGGTAAATTAATCTATTTAAGCCCCAGAGGCCGGGTTTTGGACCAAAAAATGATTCGAGATCTCGTAAAAATTCCGATAATCACGCTTCTTTGCGGCCGTTATGAAGGGGTCGATCAGCGCATTCTCGATGCTTATGAGTTTGAAGAGGTCAGTATCGGCGATTATGTGCTCTCTGGCGGCGAACCCGCCGCCCTGGTCCTGATGGATGCCTGTATCCGCTTGCTGGACGGCGTCATGGGGAATGAGGAGACGGCCGGCGAGGAAAGCTTCGAGGGCGGCCTGCTCGAATACCCCCATTATACAAGGCCCGCCACCTGGATGGCCAGGGACGGCCAGCCCTATAGCGTCCCCGATGTCCTGCAATCGGGCAACCACGCCGAAACCGCCAGATGGCGACGGGCGCAGTCGGAAGCCCTGACACAGCAGAGACGCCCGGATCTCCTGAAGAAATGACACCAAGGGTGTCATCCCCGCGGCGCGGCTGAAGGGCGCTTGCACGGCGGGGATCCAGCAAAAGTGCTTGTTTTTTGAGCGGCCTGACGGTATAAAGACCGCGATTTGTCCATACTGGGCACTTCACCCATTAAAAAGATAACCGGGCCGCCGGCACTCACATGCTGATTTCGGGCCTGACATAAGGGAAAGACAAGACTATGAATACGCTGCAGAAATTCGAAGCCCGCCAGCTTGAAAATGCTAAAGGCGACAAACAGATCCCGGCTTTTAGCGCCGGCGATACTCTCAAGGTCAACGTGAAGGTTCTGGAAGGCACGCGCGAGCGTATCCAGGCCTATGAAGGTGTCTGCATCGCGCGGTCGGGATCCGACATCAACGCCAGCTTCACCGTCCGCAAGATCAGCTACGGCGAAGGCGTCGAGCGTGTATTCCCGCTCTTCAGCCCGCGCATCGAAAGCATAGAGCTCGTCCGCCGCGGATCCGTTCGCCGCGCGAAACTTTATTATATGCGTGGTCTGCGCGGTAAAGCCGCCCGCATCAGCGAGCGCATCGGGGGTCACGGCATGGAAGATGACGCCGCCGCCGCCGAACTGGCCGCTGAATCCAAAGCCGCAAAAAAAGTCAAAAAAGCCGAGAAGGCAGCCCGCGCTGAAAAGAAAAAGGCCGCTGAATAACACCCTCTCTTTTAGCATCCCCAATAAAAAAAGGCCCGAATGCCGCCGGGCCTTTTAAAATTCTTATCCGCTATTACTGCTGGATTCGTATAAAAACGTTGCAAACCTGAGTCTCAACACTTTCCTGGTAAATCCCACCAGCACCGGCCGTATAGCACCCCGTACCTGCGCCAGTTGCGCCGCCAGCCAGCACATTACCGGTTGTCGGAACACTG
>JBQTJN010000052.1:0-28530 GCA_052387095.1 Alphaproteobacteria bacterium | reverse complement strand
CAGCATGGCGATGAGAACATGATCAAAAACTATGTGAAAAAGCAGGGACAACCATACGAGAAGTTATACGAGGACAGGCAACTCCCGCTCTTCTGATACCTCGCCCCTTGGGGCGGGGTTGTTCATTCGTGCCTTCAGCCGCACGCGGCCTCCGGTTACTCCACCGCTTTTTCCCCACAAAATCCTTTGATTGATCAGGTCGGGACCATTACATCAGTCCCTATGCCTGAACTCCCCGAAGTCGAGACCATCCGCCGCGGCCTGGAAAAGATTCTACCCGGGCGGCGTTTTGCAGCCATCGACGTGCGGCGGCCCGATTTGCGGGGACCTATCCCTGCGGATCTGAAGACCACACTGGAGGGGCGAATCTGCCGGGTTTTGCTGCGGCGGGGGAAATACATTATTTGCCTGCTCGAAGGCGGCGGCGGATTCGCTTTCCATCTCGGTATGTCGGGCCGGGTGAGTATTCTCAAAGGCGGGGCGGCTTATACCCCCGCCAAACATGACCATATTATATTCAGACTGGAGGATGGCGGCGGTTTTGCGTTCAATGACCCGCGCCGATTCGGCATGGTGTTCATGGTGAACGAAAAAAACTGGGAGTTTGAGGGCCCCTTCGCTGCAATGGGACCTGAGCCGTTGTCACCCGAGTTTACGGTCGCAGCATTGCTGCAGCGACTGAAGAACCGCAAAACGCCCATCAAGGTTGCGCTGCTGGATCAGGGCGTTGTCAGCGGTATCGGTAATATATATGCCAGCGAGGCGCTTTATCATGCCGGCATCCGGCCGGATGTGCCGGCCGGGCAGCTCACAACGGCGCAGGCGGTGCGGTTGGCAGATGCTGTTAAACACGTGCTGAATCTCGCTATTGCCGCAGGCGGCAGCACATTGCGGGATTACCGTCACGCCGACGGCGGGCTTGGGTATTTTCAACACCAGTTTTCCGTGTATGATCAGGCTGGCCAGGCCTGCCCGGATTGCAACTGCAATATTGCAAAAACGGGCGGCGTTGTGAAAATACAACAAGCTGCGCGTTCGACCTTTTACTGTCCTGGGAAACAAAAATGAATTTTTTAAGATTTATCGCGGTGTTTTTTTTGCTGATGCTGGTGCCGGGTGCCTTTGCGGCCGGGACCGAGACCCCGCCTTCTTTTCTCTCGGCACTGCAGGATGTTCCGCTACCGCCCGGCATGGTTGAGTTGACCGACCAGACGACCGTATTTGATAAGCCGGAAGGGCGGATTGTCGAGGCGGTTGTCGAAATGCCGGGATCGTCCGAGGATGAGGCGCGCCGCTTCTATGCCGATACGTTGCCGCAGCTGGGCTGGAAAAAGGCGGGCGAGGGGAAGTTCCGGCGTGATTCCGAACAGCTTCACATCAGTTTCGAGACTTTGGAGGGGCGGTCTTACGCCCGGTTTGGCCTCAGCCCCGTCAAATAGGGCCTTAAAGAGGCCAGAATCATCCATCTTCCGGCTTGACAATCAGGGCCCCGGACGCGTAATACTCACCATCCAAATTAAAGGTTAGAAGAGATTTTGAATGGCAAACCACAAGTCCGCACGCAAACGCGTCCTGAGAAATAATAAGCGCAATGGAATCAACACAGCGCGCGTGAGCCGCCTGCGTAACTATATGAAACGCATTGAACAGGCCATTCAAAGCGGTAGCCCTAAAGATGCCGAAGCCGCGCTTCGACAAGCTCAGCCAGAACTTTATAGAAGCGTAGCCAAGGGTCTGATCCGTAAAGGAACTGTTGCACGCCAGATGTCCCGTCTTAACGCCAAGATTAAAAATCTGAAAAAAGCTTCTTAAGTTTTTTTTCAGTCTCTGCCTGTAAATCTATTTTTAAAAAGCCGGAAATTTTTCTCCCGGCTTTTTTTGTTGCGCCAAATATTTTTGAAGAAAAAAATTTCTTTTTGTATGTTCCCTTTTTGATCTTGTTGCATACACTAAAAAATCTGGTGTACGTTGATTCCATCGCGAGGTAAAAACACTTCTGGATTTTTTTGAAGCTTTCACCATCGTCATGAAATTATGAAGCCAAAGCCAAATAATTTTTTAAGCCGGTATAACCCGGCGCTTTTAAACTAAAGACATAGCAGATACCGGACTGACAGGAGTGTGCGCCTTCACGCGCTTTATTGTTTTTGTTCCTGTGCGTACATTTTGCTGAAGACAAAAAAATTAAAATTTATAAGGGGAACTAATGTCCGATACCGGTGGAAAGAAAACTGCTACAGCGCAAATTTATTCGCAACTCAAACAGGAATCACTGGAGCCTTCATCCGCAGTTAAAACCCTGTGGAAAAAAGTTCATGCGGAGATGCGCCAGGAATTCGGCGAAGCTATTTTCCGCAGCTGGTTAAAACCACTTTCCTTACAAGCCTGCTATCACGGCACACTTGAAATTTCAGTTCCCACCCGTTTCATGCGCGACTGGATCCAGACGCATTATGCCGAGCGAATCCTTGAAATGTGCATTGTTCTCGATCCGGAACTGAAGAAGGTCCAGTTCGTCGTAATGCAAAGCGCAACACCCGATGCCGCTGAAGAGCCGAATGCCCAGGAAGAAGCCCGCAAGGAAAAGGCCAACCAGAATCGTAAGGCCGCGATCGCCGCGATCGCCTCGCCGCTCGATGCGCGTTTCAAATTCGAAAATTTCGTGATCGGTAAATCGAATGCACTGGCACATGCGGCCGCGCGCCGCGTGGTCGAGAGCATGATCGTGCCGTTCAATCCACTTTTTATATATGGCGGTGTCGGTCTTGGTAAAACGCACCTGATGCAGGCGATTGCCTGGGCGATGGAAACCAACTGGCCGGAGAAAACCGTCATGTATCTTTCGGCGGAAAAATTCATGTACCAGTTCGTGAAAGCGCTGCGCGCCAACCAGACGATGGATTTCAAAGAGCAGTTCCGCTCCGTCGATGTCCTGATGATCGACGATATCCAGTTCATTGCGGGCAAGGAATCGACGCAGGAAGAGTTTTTCCATACATTCAACGCACTGGTCGACCAGAACAAGCAGATCATTATCTCTGCCGACAAGGCGCCTTCCGACCTGACCGGCCTTGATGAACGGCTGCGCTCCCGCCTGGCGTGGGGGCTTGTGGCCGATATCCAGCCGACCAGCTATGAATTGCGTCTCGGCATCCTGCAGAGCAAGCGTGCCCAACTGCAGGCTGAAGTGCCGGAAGCCGTACTCGAGTTCCTGGCGCTTAAAGTCACGACGAATATCCGCGAACTCGAAGGTGCGCTGAACCGCATCGTGGCTCACGCCGATGTGACGAAACAGGCCATTACACTGGAGACGACACAGGATGTTCTTTCGGACCTGCTGCGTGCCCATGACCGCCGCGTGACGATCGACGAGATCCAGCGCAAGGTGGCAGAGCATTATAATTTGCGTATTTCCGACATGCATTCCGCCCGCCGGGCCCGCAATGTCGCACGGCCAAGACAGGTTGCCATGTATCTTGCCAAGTTCTTGACAGCGCGTTCCCTGCCTGAAATCGGCCGCAAATTCGGGGGCCGCGACCACACGACCGTCATGCATGCAGTGCGCAAAATCGAGGAACTGATCAACCAGGATGCGCAGATTGCGCAGGATGTTGAAGTCATCCGCCGCGCTTTGACGGGTTGAATAAATTATAGAGAGTTTTCCTAGGGACGCGGCTGCTTTATCAAAGGCAGCCGCGTTTTTATTATGAAACTCTTTGACTCTGGTGTGATGCGTCTTTAATTTCAACGGTATGACACAAATATCGCGGTCTCTTGCAGACGTAAAAGAACTTTATCACAAACCTTTGCTCGACCTGGTTTACGAGGCGGCCAGCGTGCACCGCGCGCATCATGCTCATGATGAAATGCAGCTCTGTACGCTGCTTTCGATCAAGACGGGCGGCTGCACGGAGGATTGCAAATATTGTTCGCAGTCCATTCATAATAAAACCATGCTTGAAAAAGAGATCCTGCTCAAAACCGAAGAAGTTCTGAAAGAAGCCGAAATCGCAAAAAAAAATGGCTCGACACGTTTCTGCATGGGCGCGGCGTGGCGGGGTGTTACGGACGGACGCGGTTTCGACCGCGTGCTCGACATGGTGCGCGGCGTTCGTGATATGGGCATGGAGTCGTGCTGCACGCTCGGCATGCTGAGCGAGGAGCAGGCGCGCAAGTTAAAAGAGGCGGGCCTGACGGCCTACAATCACAATCTCGATACGTCCGAGGAATTTTATTCCAAGATCATTACGACCCGCACCTACCAGGATAGGCTGGATACGATTGAGAATGTCGCGAAGGCAGGGATTTCACTCTGCTGCGGCGGTATTCTCGGCATGGGCGAGAGCGAGGATGACCGCATTGCACTGCTGCACCGTCTGGCGTCTTTAAATCCGCAGCCTGAGAGCGTGCCTATCAATATGCTGGTGCCGGTGGAAGGCACGCCTTTGGAAGGACAAGAGATCCTGGATGTGTTCGAATGGATCCGTTGCATTGCCGTGGCGCGCATTCTCATGCCGAAGGCTATGGTGCGCCTATCCGCCGGGCGGCTTCAGATCAGCAAGGAATCGCAGGCGATGGCCTTCATGGCCGGGGCCAATGCAATTTTCACCGGTGAGAAACTGCTGACAACGCCGAATCCCGATATGAACGAAGACACAAACCTTCTTAAGGAGCTGGGCTTAAGACCCCGCGCACCCAACAAAAATGACAACGCGTTTTCAAAAAAAGCTGCGGCAGCTTGAGTCTCAGGATCGCCTGCGTACTCTTTCCAAAGCCAAAGGCATTGATCTGGCATCCAACGATTATTTGGGTTTTTCCACGCATCCTGTTTTAAAGCAGGCGGCACTGGAGGCGATTGAAAGCGGCCTGCCAATGGGCTCTGTCGGTTCGCGCCTGTTACGGGGGCATCACGATGCCCATGCAGAGCTGGAAGAATTCGCGGCGCAGTATTTCGGTTGTGAGAAAACGCTGTTTTTCGCGAACGGCTTCATGGCCAATTACGCGATCTTTACGACCCTTCCCGAACGGCATGATGTTGTGCTTTACGATGCGCTGTCGCATGCGAGTGTGCGGGATGGGCTTCATGCCGGTCCGGCGCAGGCTTTTAAAACTCCGCACAACGATGTGCAGGCCTTTGAAGAAGGCTTAAAAAAATACAGCGCGCCGGGCAAGCAGGTGTGGATGGCCGTGGAATCGATTTATTCCATGGAAGGTGATATGGCGCCGCTGGAGGAGCTTCATGCGCTGGCTACCCAATACGGCGCGATTCTTATTGTCGATGAAGCGCACGGCACAGGAATTTTCGGTGCGCACGGTAAAGGCGCTTCGGAAGATTTGCCGCATGAGAATATGATCACGCTGCACACAGGCGGCAAGGCACTGGGCGTTGCGGGCGGGCTGGTTTGCGGATCTACCGATATCATAGACACCATGATCAATCAGGCGCGGCCGTTTATCTTCTCCACCGCGCCTATGCCGCTGCAGGCGTTTCTCATGCAGAAAGCCCTGGAGCTTGTACAGGCGGAGCCGTGGCGCCGGGAAAAGCTCCTTGCGCTACGCGATACGGCAAATGCATTGCTCGGTACGAACAGCCCGAGCCAGATCATCCCCGTGATTCTCGGCGAAGATGCGCGAACCGTACGTATTGCGGCAACTCTGCAGGCGGCCGGGTATGATGTGCGTGCGATCCGCCCGCCAGCGGTGCCGGACGGTACAGCACGGCTTCGTATTCCCCTTAATCTCGGGCTTGATGGGACTATTCTGCGCCGTTTTGCGCACGCCCTTAACGAGAGCAAACGGAAAGAGGCTGCATAATGAGTCTCGTTGTCCGAAAAGCCCACATGAAAGATGCGCTTGCCATTGCCGAAGTGCATGTGCGCACCTGGCAGGCGCTTTATGGCGGGCTCATTGACCAGACCTATCTCAACGAAATGACTTCGCAGGAGCGCCTGAAAATATGGCAGGAGAATCTTGCGAAGACCGGAAAAAGCTACACGGTGTTTGTAGCGGAGGGAGATGGCAATATTCTCGGTTTTTCGACCTTGGGTTCAGCGGGCAAAAATCACGTAGAAATGTATTCGATTTATCTGGATCCCGGTTGTCACGGCCGTGGGATCGGACGTGCGCTTTTCCAGGAATCGCTGTCGTGGGGGCAAGGGCTTTCATGTTCTAAATTCAGCGCGTGGGTTTTCCAGGCCTATAACCCGGGACATGAATTTTACAAGCGCATGGGTGGACGCCTGATTTCCGGCAGCGAGAAAGATCTTGTCATTGACGGCACGCTCTATCCGATCGTTCGTTATGAATGGGCGCTGTGATGAACGGATTTGTCATCGCGGGGACGGACACGGATGTCGGCAAGACGGTTTTTGCCGCGGCGCTCATGAGTGCTCTGAACGCGTTTTACTGGAAGCCGGTGCAGTGCGGAACCAAAGAGGGCACTGATACAAAAACCGTACAGAGTCTTTCGGGTCTGACGGATGAAAAATTTCTGCCTGAAAAATATATATTCGCCAATCCGCTGTCGCCTCATAGAGCGGCGGAACTGGACCGCGCAAAAGTTGATAGGGGTACGTTGAAAGTACCGGCTGTTTCGCCGCTCCTGATCGAGACGGCGGGCGGATTGATGGTGCCGATGACACGCTCGGTTTTGCAGATCGACGTGATCAAAGACTGGGGCCTGCCCGTTATTCTCTGCGCCCGCACGAGACTCGGCACGCTTAATCATACGTTTTTGTCGGTTGAAGCGCTGAAAAGCCGGGGCATTAAAATCCACGGTATTGCGTTCATCGGCGAGGAAAATGAAGATAATATGCGCACGATTCAAGATTTTTCCGGTGTGAAAATCCTGGGGCGCCTGCCGAAACTGGATGCGTTGAATGCGGATAATTTAAGAGAAGCTTTTGAAAAAAACTTCCTTATAGAAAATTTTGTCATCCCGACCGAGTGGGAGCGAGTGGAGGGATCTGCGCTATGAAACAATATTTCATGTATTTTCTGACCAAATGGACCAATGAAGTTTTGTATACAGGTGTTAATGACAATCTTGAAAGACGCACTTTTGAACATAAACATAAGTTGGCTGAAGGGTTCAGCAAAAAATATGAGCTTGTGAAGGTGGTTTATTTTGAAGTGTTTGATGATCCGAGATCGGCCATCGCCCGCGAAAAACAGATCAAAAACTGGAGTCGTAAGAAAAAAGATATTCTGGTCATGAAAATAAATCCCGAATGGCGGGATTTATCCCAGGATTGGTACGATGCAGATCCCTCGACTTCGCCCGGGATGACATTGAGAGAGAGTTGCTCATGAGCATCTGGCATCCCTTTACCCAGCATGGGCTGGAGCAGCTTCCGATCAAAATCAAAAGTGCCGAAGGTGTTTACCTGCATACGGAAGACGGGCGTAAAATTATAGACGGAATTTCGTCGTGGTGGGTAAACACGCACGGGCATTGCCATACGAAGATCGTTAGGTCTGTGCAGGCGCAGGCAGCGCAGCTGGAGCAGGTTATTTTTGCCGGTTTCACGCATGAACCGGCGGAAAACCTGGCGCAGGCATTACTAAATTTTTCGGGCGATCATCACAGCCACGTGTTTTTCTCAGACAGCGGATCGACTTCGGTCGAGGTTGCGTTGAAAATGGCAATCGGCGCAAAGACGCAACAGGGCAAAGCGCCACAGAAAATCCTGGCGCTGGAAGGCGGATATCACGGCGACACGTTTGGCGCCATGTCGGCGGGCGGACGCAGCGTGTTTAATGCATTGTATGAACCGTTTTTGTTCGACGTCGTTCACCTGCCATTTCCGGGTCCGGGACAAGAAAATGAATGCTTAAGCACGCTGGAAAAAATTCTTAAAAGCGAAGGAAATAATATCGCCGCGTTTATTTTTGAGCCGCTGGTCCAAGGCGCGGGCGGGATGCGGTTTTACAGCGCCGAGATCTTGAAAAAACTCTGCGATATGTGCAGGGCGCGCGGCATTTTCCTGATTGCCGATGAGGTTATGACAGGCTTCGGCCGCACCGGCACGCGCTTTGCGTGCGAGCAGGCGGGGGTTGTGCCTGATCTCATGTGCCTCTCGAAAGGTCTCACGGGCGGATTCCTGCCGATGGGGGCGACGCTGGCATCGGAGGAAATTTACCGTGCCTTTTATCATAAAGATCGCGGCAGGATGTTTTATCATTCCTCATCTTATGCCGGGAACGCATTGGCGTGCGCGGCGGCAGTTGCCAATCTTAGAATCTGGCAGGACGAGCCGGTGCAGGCGCGCATCGATATGATTGCGGATGTGAACAGGTTAGCTGTGCAATCGTTCGAGGCACAGAAAAATGTTTCCGTACGCAGCCTCGGCATAATTTTTGCGCTGGATATAAAGGGCGCCGATACAGGGTATCTCTCCACGCTGGGGCCGAAACTTTACGCTTTTTTTCTTGAAAAAGACGTGCTGTTGCGCCCGCTGGGCAATATTGTCTATAGTTTGCCTCCCTACTGCATAACGAAAGAAGAACTGGAGCATATCCATGACGTCATCCGACTCGCCCTTGATCACATCGGGGATGCAGGCGAACAACGCGCGGCTTGAAAAACCGGTGCGGAATTTTCTCGACCGGATCATAAAAAATCCGGACGAGCATGCGCGTTTCATGAACATGCTCTCGATGCTCGAACATATGGGCAGCCGCAAGATCATGGTTTCGCAGATGCATAAAACCCTGACCGAGGATATTCTCAAGCACCTCGCTGAAGAGGCGCGCCACGCGTATTTTTTCAAGCGCCAGGCGGAGCGGATGGCCCGACGTCCACTCGATGGTTACACGAACGACAACACGATGTCTCTGATTTCCGCGCAGATGTATTTCGGGCGGCTGGATGCCGGCATCACGAACCGCGTCAAAGGCGAGGATGCCTATCCGTGGGTGTCGCTGATTATCGAGCTGCGCGCCTGCTGGCTGTATGCGATCTACCAGCAGGCCCTGCAGGCGGGCGGGGTGCAATTGTCGCTCAAGAGCTTGCTGGCCGAGGAAGATATGCACCTGACCGAGATGTACGGCATGTGCGGGGCAAACCAGGCCAAACTGAAAGAGCTGAGCGGCTATGAAACGGCGCTGTTCGCGGCACTGTGGGGTAAGCTGGAAGGGGCTGTTTCCTTAGATAAAGCGGCTTGATATTTGACTAATTTTATAATTAGGCTGGTATGTCTGGATGAAAAAGACAGGCCAAATTTGGGATTTGGCCAGCATTTTTAGCGGCAAGGTTATGTATTTGCGAATCCTTGCATAGGGTCCGGATCGTCGCCTTCATGCTCATCACGAAGTCGGCCATTTTTTGGCGGGACATTTTTCAGACGCTTTCAGCCGCGAAACTGTTTTGGAAAAAATGACAATTAATCCCTGGCATGATTTCAGTTTTTCTAAAATTTATGACGCACCTAGGTTGGCTGATGGAGTTTACATCAAAACCGATGAAAAATATTTCCAACCTATCGACGCCAAGTATCTTTATTCCCAGATGGTTTGTGCTTATGGCGGATTGGCTGCTGTCGAGATTTTTAAAGGTTCCGGAAAAGGCAGTGTAAAATCAGCACTGCAAGGTACCCCCATGATTTAGAGGAAATTGAAAAGCTGGCTATAGGATATGTTCTTACAAAGACTCCTAATCTAAGATTTCTGGAATTTGAGAGTGAGATTAAAAGAATTAAAGACTGCGCTAAAACAGAGGCGTCCTTGATTATATTAAAACATCTTCCCTTACAGACTGCGCTCGCTCAAGAGCTTCTGTGCGAAAAAACACTAAATGCCGAGCAGATTTACAAGATTGTAGATCGTTATTGTGAAAAGCAGCAAAACGCAGCAAAACCATCTGGTAATTTTTATGACATCGAGGGGCTTAGAGAAGATCTGGTGGATCTTACTTCGCAAGAGATCGATGAGGCGCTAGAACCATTAAATCCCTTCTGTTCACAGCCTGAAAACGAACCGAATTAGGGCTTTTCCACCCCGTTAACCCTTGCTATGATCCGATTCTCTTAAGGAAAACTGACAGATTCGGACCAGTCCCGGGGAAGACTTTATGAAATTAACGATCGAGCGCGCCGCCCTCCTCAGATGCCTTAACCATATGCAGAGCGTAGTCGAGCGCCGCAATACCATTCCAATTCTCTCCAACGTTCTTCTCAGCGCCAAAAAGGGCGCCCTGTCTATGACGACAACGGATATGGATCTCGAGATCAACGAATCGGTTGCCGCCAAGGTGACCAAGGAAGGCGCGACAACGGCGCCAGCCCACACGCTGCACGACATTGTCCGTAAGCTGGCCGATGATGCGGTGGTGGAGCTGGCCCTCAATGACGACGGCAACCAGATGACGGTGAAGGCCGGACGTTCACAGTTCAAGCTGAGCTGTCTGCCGGTAGCTGATTTCCCGGCGCTGGGCGCATCCGATCTCGATGCGGGGTTTACAGTGCCCGCCGCCGATCTGCGCGCTCTGGTCGACCGCACGCGTTTTGCGATGTCGACGGAAGAAACCCGCTATTACCTCAACGGTATTTACCTGCACCAGGCAGACCAGGACGGTGTGAAAGTTCTGCGCGCTGTCGCGACGGACGGGCACCGGCTGGCTCGGTTTGAAATGCCGCTGCCTGCGGGCGCGGAATCCATTCCCGGCGTGATTATACCGCGCAAGGCGGTGGGCGAGCTGCGCAAGCTGATCGACGAAGCGGCTGATACTATCAGGATTAGCCTGTCGCAAAGCAAGGTGCGATTCGCGTTTGATCATATCGTGCTGACATCCAAGCTGATCGACGGAACATTCCCCGATTACCAGCGCGTGATTCCGCAGGGCAACAACAAGGTGGTCGAGGTCGATCCGAAAGTTTTTACACGCGCCATCGACCGCGTCTCGACGATTTCCGACGGCAAATCCCGCGCCGTAAAAATTTCTCTTAACGGCAAGCAGATGACGATCTCCGCCAGCTCTCCGGAATCCGGCAGCGCAACGGAGGAGATGGAAGTGAACGGCGATACGACGCTTGAGATCGGTTTCAACGCACGTTACCTGCTGGATATTACCAGCCAGATCGAGGGCGAGGGATGCCGTCTGAGCCTTGCAGATGCCGCATCGCCGACGATCATCCAGGATAACAGTGATCCTTCCGCTCTCTATGTCCTGATGCCGCTGCGGGTTTAGGTTAAAGTCGTCATTGCGAGGAGCGGCAGCGACGAAGCAATCCAGTTTTGAAATGCGCCCCCTGGATTGCTTCGCTCATTTCATTCGCTCGCAATGACGTTATACTGAGTTCGTCATGCCCTTCATATCCACCCTCAAACTGCATAATTTTCGCTGTTACCGCGGCGAGACCCTGACCGGCCTGCCGCCCGGGCTGATTGTGCTGCACGGGCCGAATGGTGCCGGCAAGACCAATGTGCTGGAGGCTTTATCGCTGCTCTCGCCCGGCCGGGGTTTGCGCGGCGCACGCGCGCCCGAGATGCAATGCCGCGATGATGGTTCGGCCTGGGCTGTCGCAGCGGAGGTGGAGACAGGACATGGCAGTGTATTGATCGGCACCGGTCTCGATCCGAAAACCGAAAAGCGCATCGTGCGCGTGCAGGGCGAGAAGGTAAAATCGCAAAGTGCCTTAAGCGAGCATATGTGCTGTGTTTGGCTGACCCCGCAGATGGACAGGCTGTTCCTGGATTCGGCCGGCGAGAGGCGTCGTTTTCTCGACCGCCTGATTTTCAGTTCCGATCCCGGCCATGCGGGGCGCATCAAGCGCTATGAGAACGCGATGGCGCAGCGTTCGCGCCTGCTGAAAGAAGGGCGGCAGAAAGAGAAACGCGCAGATCATACGTGGTTATTAACACTGGAAGCGCAGATGGCGGAAACCGGCGTAGCTATTTCCGCTGCGCGGCTTGATTTCTGCCAGCGCCTGCAGATGGCGTGTGTTGCGGCGGAGACGGAGAATTTTCCGCTGGCGCGGCTGCATGTGGGCGGCACGCTGGAAACATTGCTGATGAACGCGCCGGCGGTTGAGGCCGAAGATCTGTTCAAATACCAATTGCAGGAAAGCCGGGAAAAGGATTCGTCAAGCGGCGGCGCCGCGACGGGCGCGCATAAAAGCGACATGGTGGTGTATTACGCGTCGAAAAACATGAAAGCGGATCAATGCTCGACGGGAGAGCAGAAGGCCCTGCTGATTGGCATTGTTCTGGCGCATGCGCAGATGATGAAAAGCGAAAAGGGGGCGGTGCCAGTGCTGTTGCTCGACGAGATCGCCGCGCATCTCGATGAAAACCGCCGCGCGGTATTGTACGGGATATTACAGGATTTGCGGGGCCAAGTGTGGCTGACGGGGACGGATGAAAACCTGTTTTCCTCGATTACCAATTCCACCCAGTTTTTCCATGTGCATGAGGCGCATGTGGATCTGCAGAGGCAGGGCGGCGGCAAGATCTTGCGCGCGGTTTAGCACTTATATTTCCGTCATTGCGAGGAGCGTAGCGACGAAGCAATCCAGTTTTTTTTAATTGGGGCCCTGGATTGCTTCGCTTCCGTTGGTCGCTCGCAATGACGTGGAAATTAACTTTCAAATTGCTCTAACAATTTCATTAATTTATCGTTCTCTTCCGGCAGGCCGGGAGAGATGCGCAGGCAGTTTTCCGTGAGTTTCTTATTTGAAAAATCGCGCAGTATGATGTTGTTCTGTTTGCAAAAAGTCCAGAATCCGTGCGCGTCCTTCATTTCGACAAAGAAGAAATTTGTATCCGATGGGTAAACGCGAGTAACGGCCGGGCTTTGTTTAAAACGCGCAGCGAGGCGGTCTTTTTCAGCCAGAAGCTTTTGGATATTGGCTTGGGCGATTTTTTGAATATTTGGGCCCGTTACGCGCAGAGCGGCGTTTACAGAGGCTACAGGGAGCGGGTAGGCGTCGAGGCATTTGCTGCGCACCAGCGCGATGAAATCCTCATCGCCGCACAGCAGGGAACCCATGCGCATTCCCGCCATGGCGTAGGATTTGGAGAGCGTGCGCAGGATAATCAGGTTAGGATGATTTTTCAGTTCGCCCGTGAGCGATCCCTGCTTTGAAAATTCAGCGTAAGTTTCGTCGAGTGCGATTACAGCATGATTTTTCGTCTCTTTGCAGATTGTCAAAATCTCCGCGTGCGGGAATGATGTGCCGGTCGGATTATTAGGTGAGCATATATGAACCAGTTTCACAGATTTATTTTTTGCGGCTTCAATCATGCTGTGTGTATCGAGTTTATAGGTGCCGTTCTCTTTTATCAGCGGCACCTCGACAACATCCGCCGGCATGGCCTTCGCATCGACGCTGTAAATGCCGAAGGTCGGCGGGTGGATAAGAATCGCATCCTGCCCCGGTTCGCAGAATAATTTAGTCAGGATCATGATGGCCTCGTCGGCGCCGCGCGTCATGACGATGTTGTTTTCTGTCACGCCATAAAGGGCGGCATAGCTCTTCAGGAGGGCTTTGGGCTGCGGCTCCGGATAGCGGCTGAAGCCCTCCAGCCCCGGCAACTCATAGGGATTTTCATTGGCATTCATAAAGATTTTATCGGGGTCTTTGACCTCCTCCATGCCGGCGGAAACATAGCCCTGCGCGGCGCGGTAGTGGAAACGGATTAAAGCGAAAAGCGAGTCGTTCATTTAATTAATTAAAACAAATGGTTTGATTAGAAACTGGATTATATTTTCATAATTCTATATGATGGGGGGTATGTCCGATATAACCAGCTATTTCAACCGTTATGACAGAAAATCGCCTGCACGGGAAGCATTCCTGAAAAGCGGTGAGGAAAAGCCGGCATGGCTTAATCATCCTTCGCTTGAAAAGGTGACTGCTGAAAATTATCCAAAACTTTACCGGGCTGTTACTGCAGAATGTGTATTTCGTGAAATAGAAAGGCCAGAGTTTTATGTCGATAAAGGCGGGGACTCGCGTCTTGGCGCTGCTTATGAAGATTTATATACGGTTCTCGTTGAATCGGATGCTTATGAAGTATTCGATGAGAATGAATTAAGAGCGTTGGTTTCTCATGAAATAAAGCACCTGTATCAGGGGGAGGCTAAAAACAGCAAAGAAACACGTCTGAATGAACTTGATGCGGATAGAGCTGCTGTACAATCAACTAACTATAAAACAATTCAATCCTACATCCACAAGGCCATTGCTCTGGAAATAGTGAGGGGGGGGGTGCCTAAACCATTCGTAAAACTGGCGCAGTCATTTCATGAAACTTTTTCCAATCTGATAAGTCAGAATGCCTGGGTTTCTTTTCGAATGGATCCTTATCCTAGATTGGATCGTGAGCATGACAGCTCAGCCAGGCGTATGAGAGAGATGTGGAAGTGTGAAAAATCACTGCAGAATTCGCATGAAAAAGGCGGTTTGATCCATTTGAATCTGGATCAATAAAAGTCTTAAAAATCAGCCTCTAATTTTCATGTAATATCAACGTTTTACAGTCTAAAAAAACCCCGGAAAAATGCATTTTTTGCTATTTTTCGCAAGTTCCCCATGCTATACACAAGCCATACAAAAAAACCAGCGGAAATCTGCGCCTTTCCGGGCAGATTGTGCCTCTTGAAACAGAGTGGAAATGACAAAAATGACGGCTCAGAAAGCGACCCCTATCAACGAAGCCGATTACAGCGCCGATTCCATCAAGGTGCTGAAGGGGCTCGATGCGGTGCGCAAGCGCCCGGGCATGTATATCGGCGACACGGATGACGGGTCGGGCCTGCACCATATGGTTTACGAAGTGGTCGATAACGCCATCGACGAAAGCCTCGCGGGGCATTGCGACCGGATCGATGTAATCCTGAATGGCGACGGGTCGGTGAGGGTCAAGGATAACGGACGCGGAATTCCCGTCGACCTGCACAGTGAAGAAAAAATTTCGGCGGCCGAAGTCATCATGACGCAGCTGCATGCGGGCGGAAAGTTCGACCAGAATTCCTACAAAGTTTCCGGCGGTTTGCATGGTGTCGGCGTTTCTGTCGTTAATGCGCTGTCCGAATATCTCGACCTTAATATTCGTCGCCAGGGCAAGGAGTGGCACATACGTTTCAGGCACGGCGATGCCGAGGCGCCGCTGAAATCCATTCGCGATCTTGAGGCGGGCGAGCGTTCGGGAACATCCGTTACGTTCCTCCCAAGCCCCGCGACCTTTACCATGACGGAATTTGATTACGGCACGCTGGAAGACCGGTTGCGCGAACTGGCGTTCCTTAA
Organism: Alphaproteobacteria bacterium; assembly: GCA_052387095.1. Classification (GTDB taxonomy): domain Bacteria; phylum Pseudomonadota; class Alphaproteobacteria; order Micavibrionales; family Micavibrionaceae; genus JBQTJN01. Next base: position 13,282 of record JBQTJN010000052.1, on the reverse strand, counting down.
TTCCGGCGTGAATATTTACCTGCAGGATATGCGCAGCGACAACGCGGAAGAGCATAAAACCTCGCATTTCAATTTTCAGGGCGGGATTGAAAGCTTCGTCGAATGGATGGACCGTAACAAAAAGCCGATCATAAAGCCGGTCTACATGAAAACCGAAGAGAACGGCATGACCGTGGAAGTCGCCATGGAATGGACCGATGCGTATCATGAAACTATGCTGTGCTTTACCAACAATATCCCGCAGCGCGACGGCGGCACGCATTTGTCCGGTTTCCGCGGTGCGCTCACGCGCGTAATCAGTAATTACGCCGAAGAAAAAGGACTGCTCAAGAAAGAGAAGATCAAGCTGAGCGGCGAAGATATGCGCGAAGGTCTGACATGCGTGCTCTCCGTCAAGGTGCCGGATCCGAAATTTTCCTCGCAGACAAAAGACAAGCTTGTGTCATCCGAAGTGCGGCCGGTGGTCGAAGGCGCGGTGGCGGACAAACTGGCGACGTGGCTGGAAGAAAATCCGGCCGAGGGCAAAATGATCGTGGGCAAGATTATCGAGGCGGGCCTCGCGCGCGAAGCGGCCCGTAAGGCGCGCGATCTGACGCGCCGCAAGGGCGTGATGGATATTTCCAACCTGCCGGGCAAGCTGGCGGACTGCCAGGAGAAAGACCCGGCATTGTCCGAGATTTTCATCGTCGAGGGCGATTCTGCGGGCGGTTCGGCCAAGCAGGCGCGTTCGCGCCAGAATCAGGCGATTTTGCCGTTGCGCGGGAAAATCCTGAATGTGGAGCGCGCGCGTTTCGACCGCATGCTGTCTTCGAACGAACTTGGCACGCTGATCACCGCGCTCGGCACGGGCATCGGGCCGGATGAATTCAACATCGATAAAATCCGTTATCACAAGATTGTCATCATGACCGACGCGGACGTCGACGGTTCGCACATCCGCACGCTATTGCTGACATTCTTCTTCCGCTACATGCCATCCGTGATCGAGCGCGGTTTCCTTTATATCGCGCAGCCGCCTCTGTTCAAGGTCAAGCGCGGCAGTGCAAACGAGACTTATCTGAAGGATGAAAAGGCGCTGGAGGATTATCTGATCGGCGTCATGCTGCCGGCCTTGTCGCTGGCCGATGCCAGGGGCAAAACCTATACGGGCTCGGCGCTGGAAGAAGCGATTACCAATGCGCGTAAATTGCGTGCGCCCATTGCCGTGCTGACGCAGCGTGTTGGGCACAGGCTGGTTGTCGAGCAGGCCGCGATTATCGGCGCGTTCGATGAGGGCGCGTTTGAAAACCCGAAAGCTGGCGGAGACTATGCGCAGCAAATCGCAGAGCGCCTCAACAGCGTGGCTGCGAAGAATGAGCGCACATGGAAGGGCGGTTTCACGCCCGAAGATGGTTATCGCCTTGAGCGCACGCGCCGGGGTGTGACGGAGAATATCCGGATTTCACCGGACCGTATCCGCTCACCGGATGCGCGCCGCCTGAACGCGATGCGTGACTGGCTGGCACAGATGTTTGTTGCGCCGCTCGACATGAAAGACGGCGAGAAATCGTGGGGGCAGGTTGACGGGCCGGCGGGTCTCTACGACAAGGTGCAGGAACTCGGGCGCAAAGGGCTTTCGATCCAGCGTTACAAGGGTCTCGGCGAAATGAACCCGGAGCAGCTGTGGGAAACGACATTAGACCCCGCCATCCGGACATTGCTGCAGGTGCGGGTTGAGGATGCGGTGAAGGCCGATGATATCTTCTCGACCCTGATGGGCGATGTGGTGGAGCCGCGGCGGATCTTCATTCAGGATAACGCGCTCAAGGCGGCCGTGGACGCCTGACAATCAGGCCGGTTCGATGATAACTGGCGGGGCGCTGCGGGGATTCCACGTTTCGCCTTCTTTGAAAATTTCTCCTGCAGTTACACGAGTATAAATCGTCACAAGGCTTTGGCCTGTGGGCAAAAGTTTTTCAGCCTGTCTTGAAATAGGTTGAATTCCAAACGGATAAAAATCAGGATTGAGGGATTTTTCTTGGTCATCATTTTTTATTTCATAATAACTTGGTATGAAGATATCGTAATGGCCTTGATCCCGCGCGCTTGGCGTATCCCATTTTTCAAAAGAACCGTAATATACGAGATCTCCTTCAACATATTTACATGGAAGGCGCATATCCGAAATAATTTCCAGTTTTGGAACGGGTTGTTGATAGGCCAGCGTTTGATTTGTTTTTATTGGTCCTTCCCATAGAACATCGCCTTCAGCGATAGTTTTAAAAACAGTTATTTTTGAATCGTGATTATTTATTTTAATAATACGCGATTTTTCATTTGTTAAACCTTGTTCATGATAAGAGCTAAGATAGTTGAATTCTTCTGATGGTTTGATATGCCAAACTTTAAAATCTGAGAATTTTGGACCTTTAAACCCTAACTCTTTGCCGGTTTGAACTGCGTCAAGAACGCCATAAATTTTATTTTTCAACATCTTTAGAAACTCCACTATATTATTATGAAATTATAAAACTTTAGACATAATTTTTTAGTTTGTCGATATAGTTCTAATTAATTGATTTTAATATGAAATATATATAGTACATGTCTTATGACTTCTCTCGCACAGAAACTCAGTGAAATTATTGGTGACGCGTTTGTTGCTCAGGGCCTGTCGCGCGAGCTTGGTGCGGTGCGGGTGGCCGACCGGCCGGACCTGGCGCAGTTTCAGTGCAACGGGGCGCTGGCGGGGGCGAAGCAGGCAGGTAAAAATCCGCGTGCGGTGGCGGAAGCTGTCATTGAAGTCCTGAAAAGCCGCAGCGAATTCACGAAGCTGGAAATTGCCGGGCCCGGATTCATCAATATCAGCATTCCCGACGATATGATCGCGGCGCATGCCGAATCCTTGCGCAAGGATTCGCGGCAGGGCGTGGAGAAGCATGCGGCAGGTACAATCATGCTTGATTATGGCGGGCCGAATATCGCCAAGCCGATGCATGTGGGGCATCTGCGGTCTTCCATCATCGGCGATGCCTTGCGGCGGATGTATGATTTCGCGGGATATAAAGCGATCGGCGATGTGCATCTGGGCGACTGGGGTACGCATCTGGGTTTGCTGATCAATGATTATATTTCCAGCGGCGCCGAAAATATTCTTCACAAGAACAAAAACCCAGATGACCCGGCGCAAGTCGATGCGCTGCTGAAAGATATGGACGAGCGCTATCCACGCGCGTCGCAGGTTGCGAAGGAAAACCCGGAAATCCAGGAAGCGGCGCGGGTCATGACGGTGCGGCTGCAGAACAAGGAACAGCCTTCTTACGCGATGTGGGAAATTATCCGCGATATGTCGGTTGCAGGGATGAGGCGGAATTTTGCCGCGCTTGGTGTACATTTCGATCTCTGGAATGGAGAGGCCAGCGTTCACGACCTGATCGAGCCGATGGTTGACAAGTTAAAAACCAAAGGAATCGCGCAGGAAAGCGACGGGGCGTGGATTATTCCCGTGGCACAGGAAAGCGATAAGAAGGAAATGCCGCCGCTGATTTTGTACAAGCGGGACGGGGCGGTGATGTACGGCACGACGGATCTCGCGACGATTGTCGAGCGTATGGAGGACCACAGCGGCCTCACGAAAATCATTTATATCGTCGACCAGCGGCAGAGCCTGCATTTTGAGCAGGTCTTCCGCGCGGCGCGGCTGTCAGCAATCGCGCCGGATAATGTCGAGCTTACCCATGCCGGGTTTGGTACGATGAACGGTCCCGATGGCAAGCCGTTCAAGACCCGTGCCGGCGGCATCATGAAGCTGGAGGATCTTATTGTGCTCGGCCTCGAAAAGGCGCGTGCGCGCCTTGCCGAGGCTCATCTCGCGCAAGACATGAATGCTTCGGAGAAAGAAGGTGTCGCACATAAGGTGGCGATTGCGGCGCTGAAATTTGCCGACCTGCAGAATAACCGCATTGCCAATTATATTTTCGACATTGGGCGCATGACGGGTTTCGAAGGCAAGACCGGGCCGTATCTGCTTTATCAAGCTGTGCGCATTAAGTCTCTTTTGCGGAAAGCGGAATCTCAGAATCTTGGAATCTCGGAATCTCAAAATGCTTCGGATCATCCGAGATTCCGATTATCCGAGATTCTGATCCGCGAAGCGGATCGCCCGCTGGCGCTCTTGCTGGCTGAATTGCCCGACCATTTCGCCGGGGCGCTCAGGCATAATACGCCGCATGTGCTGTGCGATTACGCCTATAAACTGGCGCAGGAATTCAGCCGTTTTTACGCGTCCTGCCATATATTGTCGGAAACTGACGAGGCCGTGCGGGCCAGCCGCCTGGCGCTCTGCGCCCTGACGCAGACTCAATTGGAGCTGGTTCTGGGGCTTCTGGGTATTGAAATTCCCGAGCGGATGTAATCTTTAACGCGTCAGCAGGACGGTGTAGATTTTATAACTGGCGCCGCCGCCGATTGAGAAGCAAGCCGATGATTTTCCCGGCGCTTCGGCAAGCGAAGCCAGAGGCACGGTGAATTCCCCGGTGAACAGCTCCCCATCTTCATCATTATTCCCAGCCGGAACGGAACTGATCCCGATTTTTTTATTAAAGAGGGCGCATACTTGTTCCGTATCTTCCGGCAGAACCAGGACCATAACGAGTTCGTTGTCTGTGGTGCCGATATCCTGCACCGCGTCCGAACCCCAGAATTCATAGTGTGCACCCGTAATGGATGGCGCCGTCCAGGCTGCGCCGCCCGTAGCCGAGAAGACCCTGCATTTTGCGGGAGCGGCGGGCGTGTGTTCGTAACCTGTAACAAAATCATTCTCAAAAGAAACATCATTTTCCGAGCAATTATTGCGGCGGACGCGGTCAACACCGCGCTCGACGCGCTGCATATAAGTCATGATTTCTGAAACCGCGATATCGACTTCCTTTGATGTCAGACGCGCCGTGGTGTTTCCGCGCATGCCGCGTGTGAACGTTATGGCGAGTGCGGCAAAGAGTACGATGCCGAGCAGCACAAAGAAAAAAGCATTGCCGCGTTCAGCAAGGCGTTTATTCTGCGGCATCGATATCGTCCTTGTCCTTCTCGTCTTTGAAGAGAGCTTTTTTCATGCTTTGCGCGGCGTCCTCGATGATCGTGCGAATCTCGCGCGGCAATTCCGGGGCTTTTGCAGCGGGTGGGGGCGTTGCAGGTTTTGCAGACGGCAGTGCGCTTGCCGGTGCGGCCGCGCCTTCCGATTTCTTGCCTGTGAAGAATGAGAGCGGGTTGCCGCCCTCAGCCGGCAGAGTAGCGGTTTTTGCCGGTAAGGACGGTTTAGCGGCCAGCGGGGAAGGCGGCGGCGTTGCGGGCGCCTGCGGTTCTGCGGATTTCGGTTCCTCGGCGGGTGCCTCGATGCGGTTGGTGAGCCCATAGACTTCAATCAAAGCGGCAATACCGGCGCTAATCGGGTCGGGCCCGGGTTTGTCGGCGAGATTATATCCTTTCACAAGCGCTTCAATCTCTTCAAGCATAGGCGCCGCAACATCGGCGCGTTCGGCGCTCCAGGTTTTGCTGACCATAAGATCGCGCAGCGCGGTGATTTCCTTGGCATGCTTGACGATTTCGTCATCCGGCGGCGGCAGGGCCATGTAGCGTGTAACGCGCATGGCTTTCGCATGGCCGGGATTAGAGTAGAACATGTTGCAATCCATGACGGCGGCGCCGAATGTGATAACCGCCTCGCCTTCCTTGAAATTCCGCAGCCCGTCATAGCTGGCGCGCGGACGCAACTGTACACCGGCCTGCTTGGTGTCGAAATAAGAGCGACCGCCGCCGGAAACCTGGTAGCCGGAGACTTCCGTCACAATCGCGCTGCCGACCGTTTTTTCGAAGAATTCCTTGGTTTCGGTCGGGTCTTCCAGTTTGCCGAAAATCTTGATGTTACAGTTGGCCAGAATGGAGTTGGCTTCTTCCCGCACGCGTTTTTTCATGGCCGGGATATCCTGACCGGAGAAAACAAGACAGAAGCCGAGAGAGCGGGCCTGCGCTGCCATAACGGCCATACCTTGCGCGGTGTAGTAACCGACCTCGTCGAAAACGGTCATGAAAGGCGTTGCCGAGTGAGTCGGTTTGTTTTCAATGACGGTTGCACTGGTGCCCTCGACCGTTGAACCAAGGGTCGAGCCCATCATGCCTTTCATAGTGGCGGCGACAATTTTACCGAGGTTGGCGATTTCGTCTCCCGATTTTTCAAGGGCCGGGATCAGCACGATCAGGATGCGGCGGTTGAGCACGACATCGACCATGTCGACATCGGCAGCCTGCGTGTCGAAGATGTAGCCGTAATCATCGCCGAGAGATTGCAGGGCGCGGGTGAACTGCATGGCGAGGTAGCCGTGCTGCTGGTTGGCGGTTGTCGTGTCGTATTGCGGCACGTCTGGTCCCGGCGGCTTCTGCTGGCCGTTATCATCGTAGGCGTCGTGGACGAAGCCGGGCAGCGTATCGAGATAGCCTTTCAGACCGGCGCGAATCTCAACCGGGACGGTCTGGTCGCGCTGCAGCTTGATGACATTGCCGATGGCGAGGTTTTCGCGGATCGAGCGGACTGAGAGCGGCACGTCCATCTTATCGCGTTTGAAGGTCAGAATCGGCATCATGGCGCTGGCGAGCGATACGGCACGCTCTTTCCACATCGCGTTGTCGCCTTCAGCCTCCGGCATAAGGCTGACGAGCATGTTGGTCAGATAGGAGGCCGAACCGCTGGAGAACGGGTTCATGGTATTGGATGGTGCCTGGATGTTGGCGTTCCCGGTCATGTAGTTCAGAACCAGCAAGTCATCGTCACGCCCCATTCGCCGTACCAGCGAGGAAATGGATGACCAGAGATCCGTATCGGCTTTACCGTCGACATAGACGAAACCCGATCCCCATGTCAAGGCGTTTGTGACCATCGATTTCAGGCCTTCTGTTTTACCGGAGCCTGTCGTGCCGAGATAAAGAACGTGGGTCCGCGCATCGGAGTTTGTGAACCAGATCTCCTCGTTTGTCTTATCGACATTGCCGAGATAAAGAATACCTTCGGGTTTTCCGGTGCGGCCCGGACCTTCATTGTTTTTATCCCGGCCTTTCGCGCCGTAAGGCAGTTTGAAAGCCAGCGCCCGATTGCGTTTGGTAAGCCACCAGAAATAAAGCCCCATCGCTACCAGGAACAGATCGGAGAAAGCCAGAATCCAGTCGTTGACGTAAAACCCGATGGCCATCATGATGAAAATAGCGCAGGACAGGCTGGGTTGCTCAAGCCTATCCAGAAAACGCACATACATCGGACGAACATCCCGCAGGATGTTCGTGTGTTTATGTTCGTATTTTTTCTGGTCTAAGGCCATGTGCTTTTTTTATCCTTTAGCGGTTACGCAGATATTCGTCGGCTGAAAGTGGAACTCCGGTTTCAGCTTCGGGTGCGGGAACCGGCAATCCGGCATCGCCGCTTTCATTTATGGCGGTCGGCGGTGTCAACGATGCCCAAACTGTCATCAGTATAAAAAGCATCAGGATTCCCAGCATAAAAGTTTTCCAGCTGAATCCCTTTTTGCGTGCGGGGACGGTGTAGTTTTCGCCCGTGTCGTTGCTGCCCGCGACGGTATGCGCGCGGATTTGTCCATGGGCGGTACTGAGCGCGCGCGAAGCAGCGACGAGACCGTTCACAGCCTGGCTTTTCTTTGCGAATAGTGCGACTTCGAGTGTTTCGCCCTTGGGCGTCTTGATGAGGAGCGCGTGTGTTTTCCCGCCGTCCTTTTCCATGACTTCGAGTGAGGAGGCTTTTGTCTGTGCCAGGTCCATCTGCCAGACAACGGGCGTGAGCGCATTGGGAAAGGAGAGAATCAACTTGCCGTCTACGACGTGGACATTGCCGCATCCCGGGCCTTTTATGCATTGCAGTGCGTTCTTCATATTTTTTAATCTCCTGGTATAATTTTCAAGCCGGTTTTTTTATGCCGGCGGGTTTCTTAATGCCTTTTTGCTTCGAGTTACCGTAATCCAGTTGCGGAATGGGCCGTGCGCGCGCAGATCTCATATAGGTCGCAATGACATTAGCTGAACCCTCGACCTTGGCGACGGGAATAGGGCGCTGGGTCATGCGCTCGGCCTTGTAATGCGCCATCGCGCCCAGCGCCTCCATGTGGAAGGACTGGCGGCCGAGATTGTTCAACGGATACCAGAGTACGCGGTCATGCCCGCGTAGCCAGACGAATGTAGCGGGCGCGAGGACGCCGCCTTCTTCGCGGGCGAACGCCAAAGCGCGCAGCATGGCTGTCGTCTCAAAAGCGTGACGGTTGCATTGTGCCAGTGTCTTGGCGGAAAGATTTTTATTTTTTAGAATTTTACGGGCTTCTCGCAGAACATCTTTGCCGATCTTGAGGCGTTTTTTATGCGTCCAGCACAGCGCGACGCGTCCGAGCAGAGCATCCGCCTCTTTGCGTTTGCGTGAGGCCTTGAGACAGAAAATGGCGAGCAGAACCTGCTTATGCGGCGGCAAGCGATCCGGTCCCCGCCAGCGCGGCCCCAGTTGTTTTTCAAAGGCGCCGATTAAGGCCTGGATGTCGAGCGCGCCATTAGGCACCGGTATGTGATTATAGGCCAGCCATTCCTCCGGACCCAGCGCTTCTGCGAAATCCGGCAACTCGGCAGGGACGGGGGCGCCCGGTGGGCGCGGTGAAAGGTTGGAAGGGTTGAAAGATACGAACGGCATGATGATAGGGAAAATTTTTGACTGGCGTTTAATCAATCTTTCGAGATCCAATTTTGTGCGGTAGCCGCTACGCGGTCCGTAAAACAGGCACCAGAAAGCGGCCGCCGCGGCGATTGCTGAAAAGATAATCTTTATGGGTTGCAGGGCGAGCGCATTGAAATAGGAGAGGTGCTTGTATGTCAGATCCTCGGCCTTCCATTTTTTGGTGTCTTCGAAACCGGCTTGCCACGGCACTTCTGTATTATTGAAGGTAACTGTGTAGTCGTTATCCACGAACAGCGAGATGATCCACATTTCGCCGTAACGCATCCAGCGGATCATATCGCGGATGTCGACCTGCATATAAGTCCAGACCGCCCAGCCTATGGCGCCTAAGAACGCCATAACAAGGGCATAGCCCAGAGCTGCTTCGGAACCGGTATTTTGTGTCTGATTGGCCGCCAAAGTGTCTTACTCGCCTGATTTTTATACTAAAAACGCCTTCTTACTACTTTACCAAAAAAGCCGCCCGAATGCCAGCAAGCGCAAATTTTCTCGGGTTTTCCTGCTCTTTGACCCTCTTTACCCATATTTTGCCCATATAAGGCGGAAAAAGGGCTGTTCAAACGATTCTTCATTTGTTAAAACCGGGCGTTCTTCAAGGAACGCCGGCGTAGCACAGCGGTAGTGCAGCGGTTTTGTAAACCGAAGGTCGGGAGTTCAATCCTCTCCGCCGGCACCATTTTTAAATTTCCAGACATCCTGAAAAGCACCGCGCAGGGAACCAAACCTGTCGCCAATGTGTTTGCCTTGAGAATCAATTTGTTTTCAGGAGTCCTTTATGATGAAACGCAAACACATGGTCGGTCTTGGGATCGGAATTTTCGCCCTTGTCCTGATGACAGCAAGCGCCAGCGCGCTTATCACGCGGCAGATAGATGCCAAGGACGACAAACCCGTTATAGAGAAGACAGCAACATCCACGCGCAAAGCGCGACGTGAGGACATAAGCTGGAACGATACCCGTACGCAACAACAGCCCTTACCGCCCTGCGATGACGGCAATGTTGTCGGGAAAGTTCTCGGCGGTGTCAGTGGCGGCGTTGTCGGCAGCCAGGTCGGTGGCGGCTCGGGTAAAACAGCTGCCACGATCGGCGGCACGCTGGGCGGCGCCTATCTCGGCGGAGAATATATTCCGACGCGTAACGCGACGTGCCGGTAATATTTACCTTTTAACCAAACAGGAGTTTAACCAAACAGGAGTTAAAACTATGACGCATAATTTTGTAACAGGCACCTTTGAAACCCAGCGCGATGCGGAGAAAGCCCTGCGCGGACTGGAGGAAATCGGCGTGACACAGGACCAGATCGGCATTGTTGCAACCGAAGAAACGCGCTCCAATATGCGATTGGTCGATGGTGACAATGCCGGCGAAGGTGCCGACGCGGGAGCGAATGCCGGCGGAATTACCGGTGCGGTCCTCGGGGCCTTGCTGGCGCCTGCGGCGGTGCTTATTCCAGGCGTGAATGTTTTTGTTGCCGGAGCTTTGTTCGGCGCGCTGGCCGGGCTCGCAGTCGGGGCCGGGACAGGCGGCATTATCGGTGCCCTGATCGGCGCCGGTTTCTCGGAAGAAGATGCTGCCATCTACGAAACGGAAGTACGCAATGGCCGTATCGTCCTGAGCGTCAAGCCAGCCAGTGAAGAGCAAGGGCGCCAGATCGAAAAGATCTTAAGAAAAGCGGACGCCAAAGACCTGGCGGCCTAAGCCATAATGTCTGAAATCCGATCTTATACGTCCAGTCTGCAGGATCTTGAAACGCTTGCAGACTGGATGGATTCGCGTTTTTCAATTCCGGGCACGAATATCAGGTTTGGCATGGATTCGCTGCTTGGACTGGTTCCTGGGTTAGGGGATACTGCGACGGCCTTTATTACCTTTTATATCATCCGCGAGGCGCACCGGATGGGTGTGCCCCGCCAGGTCAAGGTGCGCATGGGCTGGAATATGTTTCTGGACTGGCTGATAGGGCTTATCCCGCTGGTCGGCGACCTGTTCGATATCGGCTGGAAAGCCAACAGGCGTAACGTGGCGCTTTTGCGCAAACATGGAAAATTTCCCTGATGGGACTGTCGTACCCGCGTTTCATCCGGATTTTTTTGCTCATGCATCTGCAGTGCTTTCCTGTTGAGGCTCATTAAAAAAGGGAGGCTGTCAGCAGCCTCCCTTTAAATTTCTGTAACGGAAAAAAACTATTCCACAACACGCAGGTTGACGGCGGCCATCTTGCCACGGTTTTCCTGGACTTCAAATTCAACCTTCTGGTTTTCGAAGAGGCCATTCAGGCCGGCTTTTTCAACGGCGGAGATGTGAACGAAGACATCCTTGCTGCCATCATCGGGAACGATAAAGCCAAAGCCTTTCGTCGGGTTGAACCATTTTACTGTACCTTGCTGTGTCATTCGTAGAAAACTCCTCGCTGGGCTTTAGTTAAAATAGAAATTGTTTAGACCCGGCAGTCAAAGCGCGAAGTTCCAAATCAATTCAACTGATCCGCATTTAACCTTTTTTTGGCAAAAAGGGCAAGAGGGAAAAGCCTGTGGATAGCCTATTGAAACTTAAGGATTTTCAAGGACTAAGGTTTCAAAAGAATGCGTGCGGAGATGCTCAAAGTGACCTCGCTTTCGCCGGGTTCTGCGACTGGCGGCGCTACGGATTTTGACTCCGCCATGCCGGAGTCTGCGGCCATGCCGCGCATCATCACGGGGTAGTAGGGCACGTTGCCGTTGACGTTGGCCTCGAGCAGTTCAACCTTGTTCTTGCCGAGCGCCTTTGCGGCCAGTTTCGCGCTGTCCATGACTTTCTTGAGGGCGCGCTCCATCAATACGTCCTGGATGGCGTCGGATTTTTCGGATGAGAGCGTGTAGTTGATGGCGTTCATCAGGAAACCCATATCCTGCAGCCGGCCGGAAAGTTTGAGAACGTCATCGGCTTTCTTACCTTCAAGGCCAATGCTCTGTGAAGCACGCCATTCGCTGACCTTGGTGTTTTGCGGGTCAGGGTAGAAGGGGTAGATGTAATAACCGCCGGTGGTGACTTTAACGCCTTCAACTTTTTTTGCTTCCGCTACGGCCTTTGCCATGACGGTATTAACTTGGTCCTGCACATCCTTTGCCTCCTTGCCGTTGAATTCAACGCGGAGCGATGTGACCAATGTATCCTGCGCCATGGACTGGCGTTCGGTTGCATTCAGGTTGAGAATGGTTTCGCCGGGTTTGGGTGCGTTTGTTTCTTCTGCAGCGAGTGCAGGAGTAAAAGCAAGCGTGATCAAGGCCAGACTATAGAGTAAAGCGCGCATGAATATGTCTCCTGAAAAATAAAGTAATATCAATCTATACGAATCAATACGGCATACCAGCCGCTTCTTCATAAATTTTTTTGCGGAACCCGGTAGCCTCTTCAGCCGTTATGAAATACAACAAAAGGAGCAATCAATGGCACAGTCACAACAACAAAATCAAAGCCAAAAGGCGCAGCAGCCCAAGCCGGCCCAGCAAAGTGAGAAACAGCAGGGCGAGTCCGAGAAAAAAGACGGCGGCTGCGGTTGCTAAAGAGACTTTGATTCAATTAACAAAAAGAGCCCTTAGCGGGCTCTTTTTTTTATTCCATAATTTGAAAAATATTTTTTGAAATTTTTTCAGGAACGATCGAAAGCGTGAGGGGTTAGTAACGCACAACCCATCAACGTAAAACAACGAGGAGTTCAAGTTATGCCAAATACTGAAAAAAATCAACCTGGTCAGGACCGTATGAAGAATGACCAGAACCATGACCGCAAGGATCAAGAGAAAACATCCGACCGCGGCCGTTCGGAAAATTCCGACAAAGGCTCCAGCAGAGGTCAGTAATCCCCGACTGATTTCTCCAGTGGAACGAAAAGCCCCCTCTGCTCAAGGCGAGAGGGCTTTTCTATTTGAATTTGTGAAGGCTATTTTTTTAAATTCCGCATAGGCTAAAGATGGGATGCGCTCTCACCAAAACCACTAAGTCATCGCTACGGTTGATGATGGCTAGCTGAAAAAATCTTAAAACCCGTGGAGGCTTAAACAAACTTTCATTCCAAGTTTAATATTTTTTTTGCGCTATCTGATATTTGAATCTGTGAAAGATCGTAATCTTCGGGAAGACTTTTTCCCAAGTAAATTTCTTTAGGCTGTCCAGCTTCCCAAAAAGTTTCATAAAGATATCCCTTTTTGGAAGATATCCCTTTTTGGCTTTGAGACTTCGAGTTTTCTCTTGTGAAGAATTCTCATTTTGAAGCTTACCTCTTCTAGTTTGAGAAACTATCTCAAACTCTCGAACTGTCTTAAAATCGGTTGTATTTTTAATTAGATTAAGAGTCCAATTTAATAAAACTGATTGGGCTTTCTCTTCCGATAATTGATTGGCCGAAATAAATTCGGCAACTTCTAAAGCAGTAAGTATGTTTTTCATTATTCATAATTATCAAAACTTATATTTACATGTCAATACAATTGAATTATTAGAATCGTAATAATAAATCGGCCCGAAGGCCGCTTTGACACTCCGCAAAACA
>JBQTJN010000051.1:0-6795 GCA_052387095.1 Alphaproteobacteria bacterium | reverse complement strand
AGCATGGCGATGAGAACATGATCAAAAACTATGTGAAAAAGCAGGGACAACCATACGAGAAGTTATACGAGGACAGGCAACTCGCGCTCTTCTGATACCTCGCCCCTTGGGGCGGGGTTGTTCATTGCGATGTCATCCTGAGGCTGAAAGCCGAAGGATCTTTTACTGGCATGAGATCTTTCGCTGCGCTCAAGATGACTCCTGAAAAAACTGGATTGCCACGTCGCGGCTGCGCCGCTCCTCGCAATGACAAATTTTGATACAATTGATTTCCTTGCTTTTTCACCACTAAAAAGCCTATAAACCGGCCTATGAAAGACGCCGCCCATAACCTCGAAAACTACAAGGCCCCGAAGATCAGTGTGACTTCGCTGGGTTGTCCGAAGGCATTGGTGGATTCTGAGCGGATCATGACCAAGCTGCGCTCCGACGGCTACCAGTTCACGGACAGCCATGAGGGCGCGGATCTGGTGATTGTGAATACGTGCGGGTTTCTTGATAGCGCCAAGGCGGAAAGCCTTAACGCGATCGGCGATGCCTTGAATGAAAACGGCCGCGTGATTGTCACGGGCTGCATGGGGGCGCAGCCGGACGAGATCCGCAAGAAATATCCGAACCTGCTGGCGATCACCGGCCCGCATCAATATGAGAGCGTCGTGGGCGCTGTGCACGAAGCCCAGCCGATCACGCATAATCCGTTTGTAAGTTTGATGCCTTCTCCGCGAAAGGGGAAGATTTCTTCGTTGCATCCCAAACTTGATTTGGGATCCATGGATCCTGACTTACGTCAGGATGCGAGAGAGGATGACGTTGGAATTAAACTCACCCCGCGTCATTACGCTTACTTGAAAATTTCAGAAGGCTGCAACAACCGCTGTTCATTCTGCATCATCCCGAGCTTGCGGGGCGATCTCGTCAGCCGCCCGATCCACCGTGTTTTGCATGAAGCCGAAGCGCTGGCGAAAGCCGGCGTCAAGGAATTGCTGGTAATTTCGCAGGATACTTCTGCCTATGGCGTGGATATAAAATACGCGGAAAGCCCGTGGATAGGGCAAAAGGTCCCGGCCAGGTTTTACAATCTTTGCGAGGAACTCGGCAAGCTGGGTATCTGGGTACGCCTGCATTACGTGTATCCGTATCCGCATGTCGACAACGTGATCCCGCTGATGGCGGAGGGAAAAATCCTGCCCTATCTCGACATCCCGTTCCAGCATGCCAGTCCGAATGTTTTGAAGGCGATGCGCCGCCCGGCCGCGCAGGAGAAAACTCTGGCGCGCATTCATAAGTGGCGCGAGATCTGCCCGGAGCTGACATTACGCTCGACTTTCATCGTCGGCTTTCCCGGCGAGACGGAAGAGGATTTCGAATTTTTGCTGCAGTGGCTGGACGAGGCCAGAATCGACCGCGCAGGCGCGTTCCAGTATGAACCGGTGAAAGGCGCGCGCTCGAACGAGATCGAGGCGCAGGTGCCGGATGAAATTAAAGAGATCCGCTGGCAGCGTTTTATGGAGAAGCAGCAGGAAATCTCCGCCAAAAAATCGGCAGGGAAAATCGGGCAGGTGATGGAGTGCCTGGTTGACGAAGTCGGCGAATCGGACGAAGAAGGTCATATCGGGGCGAACGCCCGCTCCAGGGCCGACGCCCCCGAGATTGACGGCACAGTGTTCCTGCGGGACGCGCAGAATCTCAAGGCCGGCGACCTGGTAAAGGTCAAAATTGAGGATGCCGAGGATTACGATTTATACGGGGTTGCCGTCTAAAGACCATAATCTTTAAAAATCGCTACACCGGCCCTTAGTTTCCCAATCGCCGTAGCGGGTGGGCTCTAACAGGCCGAGATCGGCAAAGCCGCGGAATTCTTTCTGCGGTTTTTCGTTGTCTAAAGGAACAGATTTATCTTCCGGGGCGCCCGGTTTTGCTTTATCCATTACTTATATCTAATTTATACTGACCTTCTTTACAAGGTGCGCATGAAAGTTCTGTTTTTAACACTGGCATTAATAGTGTCGGCCGCCGTGCTGGCGAGTTGCGGCGATGGCGCGCTCAAGCGCACGTTTACATTGTCCGGCATTTACACGATCTGCAAGCCGGACGGCTACCCGGTCGTGTGTTTTTTAGATGCCGACGGCAAGCAGGGCGGGTTATTCTGTATGCCGCTTTCCCAAGTTGGCGGAGCGTGCGTATAGATGAAAATTCTTGAACCTTACCGCGCGCGCATTGATGAATTGGACCAAAAAATCCTGGAACTGTTGGCGCAGCGTTATGAAGTGATCGAGGAGGTCGGGCACCTAAAGGCACGCGAGGGGATTGCATCGACGCTGCCTGGCCGCGTTGACGAGGTGCGGGAAAACGCCGCGCGCATGGCCGCTGAAAAAAATCTCGACGAGGATTTCATCCGCACATTATACGCCCAGCTGATTGATCACAGCTGCGCATTGGAAGAACAGATTATCCAAGAAACGCGCGCACGCAAGAAGGCGTAAAGACAGTTATGAGCCAGCCGGACCAGAAGGATCTCTACGCGGACCGCGGCACGGAAGAACCGCAGAATGTAGAGATGCTCTCGGCGCGGCAGGCGGCGCTGAATATTATGGATGCCGTGCTGGGGCGCAAGCAGCAGCTCGATCTCGCACTCGAAGACGATGCTATTTTCAAAAACCTCCCCTCACGCGACCGCGCCTTTACCCGCATGCTAGTGTCGACGACATTGCGCCGCTTGGGGCAGATTGATGATCTCATTACCCGCGCGGAAGAAAAACCGGGGAGCCGCAACACGACGCTGACCAATATCCTGCGGCTCGGCATTACACAGATTTTATTTATGGATGTGCCGAATCATGCAGCGGTCGATACGTCGGTGCGCCTGGCCGAAGCCGCGCGCATGGAGCGGCAGAAAGGTTTCGTCAACGGGCTTTTGCGCACCATCACGCGCCAGGGCAAAGACTGGATGGCAAGGCAGGATGAAGGGCGGCTGAATACGCCGGACTGGCTACTGCGGATCTGGATTTCCGATTATGGCCTCGGGCGCGCGGCGCAGATTGCGAAAGCCAATTTGAGAGAAGCGCCGCTTGATATCACCGTCAAGAATGGGGCTTCCGTCAATCACTGGGCGGCGACGCTGAAGGCGATTTCGCTCAATCCCTTTACGCTGCGCCGCGAAGCGGGCGGGGCGGTGTCGGAGTTGCCGGGTTACGAAGACGGTATGTGGTGGATCCAGGATGGAAGCGCAGCGATTCCGGCGCATCTGTTCGGTGATGTTGCGGGGAAAACGGTGGTGGATTTGTGCGCCGCGCCTGGCGGTAAAACGGCGCAGCTGGCCGCTCTTGGCGCACACGTGATTGCGGTTGACCGTAGCGCCCAGCGCGTGAAAAAACTGGAACAAAATTTACAACGGCTACGACTCGGTGAGCATGTCAAGATGGTGGCATCGGATGCAACCGTGTGGAGCCCGCAGCAGGCGCCGCAGTTTATTCTGTGCGATGTGCCCTGCACGGCAACGGGGACGCTACGGCGGCACCCGGATGTGGCGTACCTGAAATTGCCGCGTGATCTGGAGCAGCTGGTCGGGGTGCAGGCAAGAATTTTAGAGAATGCTTTCCGCATTCTCGCGCCGGGCGGGATCTTGATTTACTGCGTCTGTTCCTTGCAGAAAGTCGAGGGCGAGGAACAGATCCAGCATTTGATCGATATGCAGCCTTCGGCGGTCAAACTGCCGATTACGCCCGAGGAGATTGGCGGCATGGAAGAGCTGGTCACGGAGAACGGCGACTTGCGTATTTTACCGTTTCATAAACTGGAAACCGGGGGTATGGACGGGTTCTTTATCAGCCGGCTCATGAAGAGCGGGTAGAGCCGTCATTGCGAGCGATTAGCGAAGCAATCCAGTTTTAAAGAAAGTATGGATTGCCGCGTCGCGGCTTTCGCCGCTCCTCGCAATGACGTCTAGAAAAGGGCTTTGAGCAACCGGGACCTGAAATCCCGTATGGTTTTCGCGTTCATGCTGTCAAAAGACAAGCAAGCACGGGCGCCGTGACAGACGCGTATATTGCTTTTGACCGCGCCAGCCTATGATGGAATTACCCGCCCCCTATGCCATCGGAAAGCGGCTCCCTCAGTCTCTGGTTCCCGGCGCGGGAACCGGTTCAATCCAGACCTTAAAGCACCCCCTGGCTTTTGTAAAGGAAAATATTCCTATCATAGCTTTCAAGCATGTGCAATTCCCTAAAAAACCTGTTACAAATAGGGCAGGGTGTGCCTTATATATCCTTCCTCGAGCGTCCTTTTTAATGATTTCATGCCGAAAAATACTGTTCGCATAGCGCCGTCTATTCTATCCGCCGATTTCTCCGCACTGGGGGAGGAGGTCAAGCGCATTGACCAGGGCGGGGCCGATTACATCCATATCGATGTCATGGACGGGCATTTTGTGCCCAATCTGACCTTCGGGCCACCGGTAATCAAATCGATCCGCGGCGTCACCCGTAAGCCTTTCGATGTTCACCTGATGATCGCGCCGGTGGATCCGCTGGTTTCCGATTTCGTGAAAGCGGGCGCCGACATCATCACCGTGCACCCGGAGGCGGGCCCGCACTTACACAGAACATTGCAGCTGATTAAATCGCACAAGGTCAAATGCGGCGTGGCACTCAATCCGGCGACATCTTTGTCGGCGGTTGCGCATCTGATGGATATGCTTGACCTGATTTTGATCATGACCGTCAATCCCGGTTATGGCGGGCAGAGCTTTATCCCGCTTTTGACAAAAATTTCCGAAGCGCGGCGCATGATTACGGCGTCGGGCCGCTCTATCGATCTTGAGATTGATGGCGGCATAAATCCAGAGACTGCAAAGCAATGCATCAAGGCCGGCGCCAATGTGCTGGTGGCCGGTACGGCGGTGTTCAAAGACGGGCCTGGCAAGTACGCAAGTCATATTGAGAGTTTAAGAGGAATAAAATGAATATCAGATGTCACCCCCGCGCAGGCGGGGGTCTGGCAAGCCTCATGAAATGCCGGATGCCCGCCTGCGCGGGGGTGACATTGGTGTGAGGAATTCATGACTCTTCAAATCCTAAAAGTCGTGAAAAAAAGCGCCAGCCACCTGGCATGCAACAGCTTTCTCTATAACTTGAGCCTGAAGGGCGGCGATGTGCCGGACCGTTTCGTCATCCGCCCGGTCGATCCGTGGCCCGGGGACGCCGCGGCGGGAAAATTCCTCTATGAGGGGATTTTCTGCAAGGACGGCGAGCAACTGCACATTACCCGTGAATGCTGGGAGCCGGACGGTGTCAGCGCTGCATGGCTGAAACATATGCATGGCTTTACATGGCTGCGCGATCTGCGTGTGCTGAGCGGCGAAGTCGGCCGCGTACTGGCGCGGGCAATGATCGAAAGCTGGATTCGGCGCTATCGCAGCTGGAACGCGATGGCGTGGAGCCCGGCGGTGACGGGTGAGCGCGTGGCGCTGTGGATTTCATCCTATGATTTTTTCGGCAATAACGCGGCACATGAATTTCATGATCTGTTTTTTGAAAGCCTGGCGCGGCAGGCACGGCATTTATCGCGCAGCCTGCCGGGCGAGCTGCACGGCATCGATTTGCTGAAAGGCATCAAGGGGCTTTTATATGCCGGCCTCGCACTGGAGGGGCGCGAAAGCTGGATCGACCAGGCCTTATCAATCCTCGCGCGCGAAAGCGACAAGCAGATTTTATCGGACGGCAGTCATATCTCGCGCTCGCCGGCGCAACTCATGCAGGCGCTGCAGATTTATCTCGATGTGAAGACGGCGCTGGTGACGGCGGATTACCCGCTGCCGGAAAGCGTGCAGCACGCGATCGACCGCATGGGCCCGGCGCTAAAGTTTTTCCGCTATGGCGACGGTGCGTTCGGCCTGTTTAACGGCACGCAGGAGGGCAATAAGGATTTGATCGACTGCGTGCTCGGGCAGGCGGGGGTGAGCGGCAAGGGATTACAGAGTCTCCCGTCCGGCGGTTTCGAAAAAATCACGCAAGGGCGCAGCCTGCTGATGTTCGACAGCGGGAAGGTCCCGGCATGGCCGTATGAAAAAGATCTACACGCGGCGCCCCTGTCGTTTGAATTCTGTTACGGGCGCGAACGCGTGTTCGTGGCCTGCGGCACCCACCCGACGTCGGAAGAATGGCGCGAGGCGCTGCGTGCGACGCCGGCGCATAATACATTGACGATCGATGACCGCAACGCCGACGAGATCCGCGAGAACGGTCATTTCGCGCGCCGTATCCGCAACGCGGTGTGGAGCCGGCAGGACGCGAAACAAGCCGCGCTGATCCAGGGCGAGCATGACGGTTATGTGCCGCTGAACGGCTTGTCGCACATGCGCAGGCTGTATCTTTCCAACCAGGGGCATGATCTGCGCGGCGAGGACATGATTTCCTCCGTGGTGGGGCTGACGCGGCCGACCAACCTTGCCATCCGCTTTCACATTCACCCACGCGTGCTGGTGTCACTGGTGCAGGAGGGCGGCGCGGCGCTGCTGAGGTTGCCATCGGGGACCGGCTGGCGTTTTCATCACGAAGGCGGAGAACTTGCGCTGGAGGACAGCATCTATCTCGGCGAAGGTACGCGCCCGCGCAAGACGAAGCAACTGGTGGTGTATGACAGGGTGGAGGGGGACAAGCACAAAATCAAGTGGGCGCTGCAGCGGGAAGGGTCTTAACATCTACGTTTTGGCCTGTAAAAGGGGCTTTGGCTCAAAATCCACTATCCCTTGAAAACCTCAAAAGATATGTTCTTGATTTGTTCTTTATGATGGTTTAC
>JBQTJN010000050.1:0-24791 GCA_052387095.1 Alphaproteobacteria bacterium | reverse complement strand
ACGCAAACCTACAAATGGAATGAAGGTCTTTGGAACCCCTCACCCGATCTCGCTAACGCTCGATCACCCTCTCCCCCCGGGAGAGGGAAGAATGCCGAAGGCATTCGGGGTGAGGGGCGGCTTCATGTGGTAGCTGTAGATTACGGCGCAAAAAGAAATATTCTCAGATGTCTAGTCAGCGCCGGTTGCGATGTCACCGTCGTGCCCGCCAATGCAACTTCTGAAGATATCATGGCACATAAGCCGGATGGCGTGTTCCTCTCGAACGGCCCTGGCGATCCCGGTGCGACCGGCGTTTATGCCGTGCCTGTGATTAAAGAATTGCTCAGCAGGAACATGCCGATCTTCGGCATCTGCCTTGGCCACCAGTTGCTCGGCCTCGCGCTTGGCGCAAAAACCGGCACGATGCATCTCGGGCACCGCGGTGCCAACCAGCCTGTGAAAGATCTGACGACAGGCAAAGTTGAAATCACATCGCAGAACCACGGGTTCGAGGTTCTGACGAGCACCCTGCCCGCAAACGTCGAGGTCACACACGTGAGCCTGTTCGACGGCTCCAACGAGGGCATTCGTGTAAAAGATAAGCCGGCTTTCTCGGTGCAATATCACCCGGAAGCCTCGCCCGGCCCACAGGACACCCATTACCTGTTCAACAGGTTCATAGACATCATAAAAGACAGCCGGACAGGTACCTGAATATGGGGCTTGTTTTTAACCCATGATAGAAATTTTCTATCTCTAATTGTATTATAATTTTAATCAACCGCCTATATGCACAACTTTTCATATATTCTTTGACAAATTATGAAATTTCATATTAATAATTGAGGAAATATTAGAATAAATTACGGGAAGTTACTGCGTATGTCCCAAGCCGTTGCCCTAACATCGAGCCTCACACAAGATTTCCCCCTCCTGAAAGGGGAGCCGGAGTTTCTTGATCTTGTTATGCGCGATCCCGATCTGGGAATTCTGATCACCGGCGAAACCGGCACCGGCAAAACAAGGGCCGCCGAATTCATTCATAAAAACTCGCCGCGCGCTAAGTCACATTTCGTAAATGTGTGCTGCAATGCCATTCCCGCAGATCTGATAGAATCCAGATTATTCGGTCACACAAAAGGGGCTTTCACCGGCGCTTCACACGACAACCCCGGCTTGATCAGAAAAGCCGAGGGTGGAACATTGCTGCTCGATGAAGTCGCTGAAACTCCTTTGGAAATTCAACTGAAACTTCTCGATTTCATTGAAAGCAAAAGTTTCTATCCTGTTGGTAGCAACGCGCGCGTAAACGCCGATGTCCGCATTCTGGGCGCGACTAATAAAAACATTCAGGAAGCCGTTAAAAACGGTACATTCCGCGAAGATTTATATTACCGCCTGAACACCTTTGAAATAGAACTGGAGCCATTGAGAGAGCAGCCGCGCCAAATTAGAAAGCTTGCAACTGAACTTCTGGCTGGCATTTCCAGTAAAAAAGGAACTGAAAAAACCCTAAGCTTCAAAGCCATCAGTGCTTTAGAATCGTATGATTTCCCCGGCAATATCAGGGAACTAAAAAGAAAACTTGAGGTTGCTTTCGTCCTCAGCGGTAAAGGTAATATTATTGAGCCGTTGCATCTGCGCATACACGAAAAAACACCCATACACGCAAAAGATCTTGTTGAACAATTTATTGTTGCTAACAGAGGTATTAGCAACATACCTGACACTTTTGAAAGGGCGGCCATGTTTTATGCCATCGAAACTACAAAAAGTCATAGAGAGGCCGCTCAATGCCTCGGACTCACTCTTCGCCAATTTACAGGGCGTTTGGACAAATTTAATATGCGGGGCGTTACGCACAAAAACGTTGTAGAAACCCGCGAACCTGATCATTCCGCTTGATTTCATAGCCCTTTTAATCTACTCAATCGTTTTCGGACCACATAAGTACTTTTAGCCAGAAGGCCCGAAAACATGCCCAAACGCACCGACATAAAATCAATTTGCATCATCGGCGCCGGCCCGATCATTATCGGCCAGGCCTGCGAATTCGATTATTCGGGCACACAAGCCTGCAAGGCCCTCCGCGAGGAAGGCTACCGCATCGTCCTCGTCAATTCCAACCCTGCCACCATCATGACCGACCCGGATATGGCGGATGCGACCTATATCGAGCCGATCACGCCGAAAGTCGTTGAGAAAATCCTCCGCAAGGAGCGCCCGGACGCCCTGCTGCCGACCATGGGTGGCCAGACGGCGCTTAACACCGCGCTTGCCCTCGCTGAAAGCGGCGTGCTCGACGAACTCGGGATTGAGCTGATCGGCGCCAACCGCGAGGCCATCGAAAAAGCTGAAGACCGCGACAAATTCAAAAAATGCATGGATACGCTCGGCCTTGAATCCGCGCGCAGCGAAGTCGTTCACAATATTGAAGAGGCACGCTCGGCGCTCAAGAAAATCGGTCTGCCCAATATCATCCGCCCGTCTTTCACGCTCGGCGGCACTGGCGGCGGCATCGCCTACAACAAGGAGGAATATGAGCGCATCGTCGCCGAGGGCCTTGATGCATCGCCCACCACCGAAGTCCTGATCGAGGAATCACTGCTGGGCTGGAAAGAATATGAGATGGAAGTCGTACGCGACAAGAACGACAACTGCATCATCATCTGCTCTATCGAAAATGTCGACCCGATGGGCGTGCACACCGGCGATTCCATCACCGTCGCCCCTGCCCTGACGCTCACAGATAAAGAATACCAGATCATGCGCAACGCCTCGATCGCGGTCCTGCGCGGCATCGGCGTCGAAACCGGCGGCTCGAACGTACAATTCGCACTAAACCCGAAAGATGGCCGCATGATTGTCATCGAGATGAACCCGCGCGTCAGCCGTTCTTCGGCGCTCGCTTCGAAAGCAACAGGCTTCCCCATTGCCAAGATCGCCGCCAAGCTCGCGGTCGGCTATACGCTCGATGAAGTGACCAACGATATCACCGGCGGCCGCACGCCGGCCTCTTTCGAACCAACGATCGACTACGTCGTCACTAAAATTCCGCGCTTCGCCTTCGAAAAATTCAAGGGGGCAAAAACAACCCTCAACACGTCCATGAAATCGGTCGGCGAAGTGATGGCCATCGGCCGCTCCTTCGAGGAATCTCTGCAAAAAGCCCTGCGTTCGCTGGAAAAAAGCCTCACGGGGCTTGACCCGATCCCCGTGCCGGGCACGGAAGATCCCAATAATACAGACGGTTGCCGCGATGCCCTCATCACAGCAATGGCCATTCCCACGCCGCAGCGTATCCTCTATATCGCGCAAGCCATGCGTTACGGTTTCAGTCTCGATGAAATTCACAACATCAGCAAATTCGATCCATGGTTTCTCGAACGCATGAAAAATATTGTCGATGCGGAAAAAGAAGTTGAGAAAAAAGGATTGCCGGTAAAGCCTGAAGATTGGATCAGGCTCAAAAAACTGGGTTTTTCAGACGCGCGTCTCGCCGCACTGGTCAAAGTTTCTGAATCAAAAGTACGCACAGCCCGTCAAAAGCATAATATCCGCCCGGTTTATAAGCGCGTCGATACGTGCGCTGCGGAAATCCCCTCCTCCACGCCTTACATGTATAGCTGCTATGAAGGCAACGGTTTAGAGCCCGCCGAAAGCGAGATCGAACCCAGCACAAAAGAAAAAATCATTATCCTTGGCGGCGGACCAAATCGCATCGGCCAGGGGATCGAATTCGATTATTGCTGCGTCCATGCCTGTTATGCGCTGCGCGAAGCGGGTTATGAAACCATCATGGTCAACTGCAACCCGGAAACCGTCTCCACCGATTACGACACCTCGGATCGCCTCTACTTTGAACCGCTGACCGAGGAGGATGTTGTTGAACTCATCCGCGCTGAACAACAAAGCGGCCATGTGAAGGGCGTCATTGTCCAGCTCGGCGGCCAGACGCCCCTCAAGCTTGCGCGTCCGCTTGAAAAAGCCGGCATTCCGATCCTGGGCACCAGTCCTGATGCTATCGACCTCGCCGAAGACCGCGAACGCTTCCAGAAACTGCTTAAGAAACTCAAACTGAAACAGCCGCCCAACGGTCTCGCGCAATCGCCCAAAGAAGCGGAAATCATGGCCGCGGAACTCGGCTTCCCGCTGGTTCTGCGTCCCTCCTACGTGCTTGGGGGACAGGCGATGCAGATTGTCCACAACATGGATGAACTGAAAGTGTACATCACCAGCGCCGTGCATGTCTCCGGCGATACGCCTGTCCTGCTCGACCGCTACCTCAAGAGCGCGATTGAAATCGACGTCGATGCGCTTTGTGACGCCGAAGACGTCTATGTCGCCGGCATCATGGAACATATCGAGGAAGCCGGCATTCATTCCGGCGATTCCGCCTGCGTCATGCCGCCGCACTCTCTGCCCACAGCCATTGTAAAGGAAATCGAGGCGCAGACTGTTACGCTTGCCCTCGCGCTCGGCGTCAAGGGCCTGATGAACGTGCAGTTCGCTGTCCGCCGCGATGAAAACACCGGCGAGATGGAAATTTACATTCTCGAGGTGAACCCGCGCGCCTCGCGCACCGCGCCATTCGTGGCCAAGGCCACGGGTGTGCCCGTCGCCAAGATCGCCGCGCGCATCATGGCCGGCGAAAAACTGTCCGGTTTCCAGCACATGCTGCTCGGCATGAGCACGGAACATGCTGCCGTCAAAATGCCGGTCTTCCCGTTTAACCGTTTCCCCGGCGTCGAGCCGCTGCTCGGCCCCGAGATGAAATCGACCGGCGAAGTCATGGGTATTGATTACGACGTCGCGCACGCGATGGCGAAAGCCTCGCTGGCTGCCGGTACGGTCCTGCCGAAACAGGGCAAGGTTTTTCTCTCTGTTAAAGATGCCGACAAAGATGATCTCGTGCCGGTCGCGCGCGAACTCCTTGCGCTCGGTTTCGATCTCGTTGCCACGGGAGGCACTGCAAAATTTCTCGGTGACATGGGACTGAAGGTCGAACGCATCAACAAGGTCATGCAGGGCCAGCCGCATATCGTCGATGCCCTCATCAACGGCGAGATTGCACTGGTCATCAACACAACGACGAAAAGCTCGCAGGCCGTCGCCGACTCCACCTCGATCCGCCGCATCGCGCTGATGAACAAGACCCCCTATTACACGCTGCTGACAGCAGCCGGCGCAGCCGTGCAGGCTATACGCGCTATCCTGGCCAAGGATATCGAGGTTGCGCCACTGCAGGCCTATTTCGACCCGAAACAAGCCATTCAAGAGCCCTGGAAGCGCCGTCCTGCTGCCTGACTTGACGAAAAACGCCCTTGGCGCTACGCTCAGACAAATCCCGCCTCGCCTGCAGGCGGGTTTGTTTTTTAGAAAAGGACGAGATTCATGGAAAAAATCCCCATGACAAAAGAAGGCTTCGTATCGCTTGAAGCCGAGCTGAAAAACCTGAAATCCGCCCAGCGCCCGAATATTATCGAGGCGATCTCGGTCGCGCGCGGGCATGGGGACCTCAAGGAAAACGCTGAATATCACGCCGCCAAGGAGCAGCAGAGTTTCATTGAAGGCCGCATCATGGAACTGGAATCCGTCATAAGCAAGGCGCAGATCATCGATCCGGCCACCTTCGACGGTCACACATCGGTCAAATTCGGTGCCACAGTCGTCATTGCCGATGAAGATAGTGACGCTTCGGAAACTTATATGATTGTCGGGGAATACGAGGCCAACACCGATAAGGGCCGGATTTCCATCACGGCACCGGTTGCGCGCGCGCTGATCGGTAAATCGGTCGGCGACACGGTCGAAGTGCGCACGCCCAAGGGCATCAGGAAATACGAAATTCTAAAGGTCAATTATTCCTGACCGTCATCGCGAGCGAATAGCATGAGCGTGGTGATCCCGAGGCCACAATAACCATTCTGGATTGCCGCGTCGGCTTCGCCTCCTCGCAATGACGATGATAAAAACTAATCGTCGATCGGCACGCCGGGCTCGTCTTTAACAGGACGAATCGTGAGCGATGATTTGATCGAGTTGATCAGCGGCGTTTTTGTAAGCTCGTCCGTCATGAAGCGCTGGTAGCTGTCCCAGTCCTTCGCCACGACCTTGAGCAGGTAATCGAAATCCCCCGTCATCAGGTGACACTCGCGCACCAGCGGCCATAAAACAATAGCCTGCTCGAACTTGCGGAGATCCGCCTCGGCCTGACTGATCAGCTTTACCTGCGCAAATACAGTCACGTTATAGCCGAGCGATACAGGAGAGATTTTGGCGTGGTAGCTCTTGATATATCCGGACTCTTCCAGAGTGCGGACACGGCGCAGACAGGGCGGCGCGGATATCCCGACATTACGGGCCAGCTCAACATTCGTGATGCGGCCATCGGCCTGAAGGTCTTTTAGAATTTTTTTGTCGATTTTGTCTAACTTGGCGCGGCGCATTTATGTATCACTTAGGTAAAATTTTTGTCACACATTTGGACTTGGCTTTGGTATAAAGTTGCGTGAGGATGGATGCAAGCCTTTTGTGAAAGAAAATTACGAGTCGTCTAAATATATATTTTTTAATGATAAATCAGCATATTAGAACATGGGTTATCACCGAAGGGCTGGCGGGCACTGAAAATCAGTGTCTGGGCGTGGCTGAAGCACTGGGCGTGCAACCTGAGGTTAAGCGCATGGCTTTGCGCCAGCCGTGGAAAACATTATCTCCCTATCTTGCATTTGAGCAGGACTGGAGTTTTTTACCGGCGCTGCATGGGCCATGGCCGGATCTCCTGCTCGCCAGCGGCCGGAAATCCATCGCCGCTTCACGCTACATCAAAAAAATGAGCGGCGGCAAAACCTTCATCGTGCAGATTCAGGACCCCCGCATTTCAGCAAAGAATTTCGATCTCGTCGCTGTGCCGGAACATGATTCGGCGCGCGGAGATAATGTGATCGTAACGACGGCAGCACCCAACCGCATCTCTCCTGAAAAACTTGGAAAGGCGAAAGAAAAATTCCCGCAGTTTGGACAATTAAAAAGTCCGCGTATTGCAGTGTTATTCGGCGGCAACAGCAAAGCCTATACGCTGGAAAAACCCATGGTCGAAAACCTCATTAAAGATCTCGAAAAACTCGATGCCGGCTTCATGGTCACAGCCTCACGCCGCACCGGCGATGAAAATATCGCTCTCCTGAAACAGGCCTTCGCAGGAAAGAATTCGTATTTCTGGGACGGCAGCGGCGAAAACCCCTACTTCGCCTATCTCGCCTGGGCGGATTATATCCTTGTCACCGCCGACAGCGTCTCCATGATCTCCGAGGCCGCAACGACCGGCAAACCGGTCTATGTCCTGCCCCTCGCTGGCGGCGCTACTCGCCTTCTTAATTTTGTCGAAAACCTCAAAACAAAGGGAATCGTACGCATTTTCGCAGGAAAATTGGAAGACTGGACCTATGAACCCCTACGCGATGCCGCCAAAATCGCCGGGAAAATACGTCAGCGCCTCGCAAAACGGGATTGAATCTTTGGCGAAACTCCATATTTTAAGCCCATGACAGATAATCACAGCAAGGTCCTCATCATCGGCTCCGGACCGGCCGGCTACACCGCGGCGATCTACGCCGCCCGCGCCAATCTCAAACCCATACTCGTTTCCGGCTATGAACCCGGCGGCCAGCTCATGATCACGACGGATGTCGAGAATTATCCCGGTTTCGCCGACATGATCCAGGGCCCGTGGCTGATGGAACAGATGAAAGCACAGGCCGAACATGTCGGCACAAAAATCATCGGCGATTATATCAAGGAGGTCGATTTGGGCACCCGTCCCTTTAGGGCCACCAGCGATAACGGCACAATCTATACCGGCGACACGCTGATCATCGCCACCGGCGCCAAGGCCCGCTGGCTCGGCCTGCCTTCGGAAGCCACATTCGCAGGCCGCGGCGTATCCGCCTGCGCGACCTGCGACGGATTTTTCTTCAGGGGCAAGGAAGTCGCCATTGTCGGCGGCGGCAACACGGCGGCCGAGGAAGCGATTTTTCTCACCAATTTCTGCCCCAAGGTGACGCTCATCCACCGCCGCGATTCCATGCGCGCGGAAAAGATTTTACAGGAGCGCATGAAGCAAAATTCGAAAATCGAATTCATGTGGGATCATGTCATCGAGGAAGTTGTCGGCAATGATATGGGTATGACCGGTCTTAAACTCAAAAATGTCAAAACCGGAAAGCAAAGTGAACTTAAAGCCGACGGCCTGTTCGTCGCCATCGGCCACGATCCCGCCACCGAACTTTTCAAGGACAAGATCAGGATGGATGAGAACGGTTATATCTTTGTCGCTTCGCATTCGACCGCAACCTCGATTCCCGGCGTGTTTGCCGCAGGCGATGTTGCCGATCACGTCTACCGCCAGGCCGTCACCGCCGCCGGCATGGGCTGCATGGCCGCTTTGGAAGCCGACCGCTTCCTTGCCCTGGCCGAAAGCCCGCAGGAATCCCGGGCCGCGGAATAATGGACTGGGACCGCCTCCGCATTTTTCACACTGTTGCCGAAAAGGGCAGCCTGACCAAGGCAGGCGGCGCGCTCAACTTAAGCCAGTCAGCTATCTCGCGCCAGATCACCACACTTGAAGAATCGCTCGACGTCACCCTCTTCCGCCGCCACGCGCGCGGGCTTGTCCTGACCGAACAGGGCGAAATTCTCTATGGCGCCGTAAAGGATATTTTCACCAAACTCTCCTCGATCGAGGATCAACTTAACGATGCGCGCGAACTCCCCCGCGGGCCCATCACGGTAACCGTGGCCGACCTGGTGGGACTGACCTGGCTGGTACCGCGCCTTGCGGAATTCAAAATCCGCTATCCTGAAATCCAGCTCACGATGATCCTCGACGACCGGATCCTTAACCTGAACATGAAAGAGGCCGATGTCGCCATCCGCCTCAGCAAACCCACCGAGCATGACCTCATTCACAGGCATCTCGGGAAGCTCTCGTTCCATATTTGCGGATCGAAAAAATATTTCAAGAAATACGGTTATCCGAAAAATCCCGCTGACTTAAAAAAACATATCCTGATCGGCCTGCCCGAAGGCGTGACGGAACCCTACCACAACGCCAACTGGCTGTTTGAAATTGCGGGCAGCAATACGCAGCGCGACAACAACTTGCTGATGATGAATTCGATGTACGCGATTTACCGCGCGGTAAAAGAAGGGGCGGGGCTCGCCGTGCTGCCCGACTACCTCATTCACGCCGATAAGGTACTTGAGCCCGTTTTAACCCACCTCCAGCGCAAGCCTGTGGATCTTTATTTCATCTATGCCGAAGACCGCCGCAACTCCCGCCGCATCACGGTTTTCAGGGATTTTCTCATGGAAAGCCTCCAAGCCGCCCTCGCCGTTTAGCCTTTTTGAGCTATGCAAAAAACGCATGGCTGATATGGGTTTTTTGAACTGGTTAGGCCCGGAGTCGGCCTGTATACAACTGCCATCGATGCTCTGCATTGATAAGGACTTTTTCGAAAGTTCTTTCGTCTTATCGACGTTAAACCTCCCTGTTCAACTTCCGGGCCCTTTGGGCCCGGTTTTTTTGTGCAATCGGAAATTTGAATTACGCGGCGGCGGCCTTGCCGTTCAGTGCCTTGCGGGCCCGGGCAATGCGCGCACAGGACTCCTCGAGATTTTTCATCGAAGTCGCATAGGAAATGCGAAAATAAGGCGAGAGACCAAACGCCGCACCCTGTACGCATGCCACACCCTCCGCTTCCAGCAGGTAGGTGACGAGATCCGTATCATTTTCCATCACCGTCCCTTGCGGTGTTTTCATACCGATCAGCCCTGCGCAGGATGGGTAAACATAGAACGCCCCTTCGGGCATCAGGCAGGAAATACCGGGAATATCGTTCAGCATCTGCACCACGCGGTCGCGGCGCTCGCAGAAGCTTTTATTACGTTCAGCCAGGAATGCCTGGTCCCCGTTGAGCGCTGCCGTCGCGGCGGCCTGCGAAATGGAACTGGCATTCGACGTGCTTTGGCTCTGGATCACGCCCATGGCCTTGATCAGTTCCGCCGGTCCGCCGGCATAGCCTATGCGCCAGCCGGTCATGGAATAGGATTTGGACACGCCGTTCACGGTTAATGTCCGGTCATAAAGCTTCGGCTCGACTTCCGCGGGCGTGCAGAACTTAAACCCGTCATAAATCACGTGCTCATAAATATCATCGCTCATCACCCAGACATGCGGGTGCTGCAACAACACCTCCGTCAGCGCCTTCATCTCCGCACGCGTATAGGCGGCGCCTGTCGGGTTCGAGGGAGAATTGAGGATAATCCACTTGGTTTTTTTGGTAATTGCCTTTTCCAGCTGCGCCGGCTGGATCTTGAAGCCGGTATCTTTCGTCGCCTCAATAAAAACCGGCACGCCTTCCGCCAGCAGAACCATATCCGGATATGACACCCAGTACGGCGCGGGAATAATCACTTCATCCCCCGGGTTGAGCGACGCCATCAGCGCATTATATAAAACCTGTTTGCCGCCGGTGCCGACGATAATCTGGTTGCGTGCGTAAGTCAGGTTGTTCTCGCGTTTGAATTTTCCGATGACTGCGTCTTTAAGCTCCGGCGTGCCGTCGACATTCGTATAACGCGTCTGCCCGCCCCGGATCGCTTCGCAGGCCGCATCCTGAATAAAAACAGGCGTATCAAAATCCGGTTCGCCGGCTCCAAGGCTGATCATATCGCGCCCGGCTGCTTTCAGTTCATTGACCTTGGCGGTCACGGCAAGGGTGGGAGATGGCTTGATGCGTCTTAAACGATCGGCGATGAAAGGCATATGCTATAACTCCGCTATTATCGGGACTGGCAACCGGCCGGATCATATGTTGAAAATTATTCCAGAACAAGAAGTTGTTAACCATTTTTACACAATTTTAAATGCGGCTTGCAGCGGAACTTACGCTCTATTAGAACTGTTTGGTTAACACATTAACACATCAATTCATTCCATGCGTCGCCTTACCAATAAAAACGCTTTCATAACTAAAATGGCCCTGTCCGCAGGGATTTTGCTCGTGCTCATTCTGCGTGTGGATTACACCGCGATGCAATCCATGATGCACCGGATCGACATAACAACCTGGGGCCTGGCTTTCGTATTTATCTTCGCGCAAATTCTCGCGCTGTCTGTGCGCTGGAATCTGCTCGTCAATGTCGAGGAAACGCGGATGGATTTTATGACATCGCTCCGTATCACCCTGGTGAGCTTTCTCGCCAATTATCTTTTCATCACATCGGCTGGTGGCATCGTTGCCCGCATCGCGCTCTCCGTCAATCACGGGATATCGCTGGTCAAATCTGTCGTCATTACATTGATCGACAGGCTGATGACGTTATTCGCGCTCGGCGTGCTCGCCCTGATTTTCCTGTTCGAAGCTCAGACGTTCCTGAATCCTAAATTTATCAACAGCACTTTGATTTTCAGCCTGCTGCTCTTTTTTCTCGCCGTAAGTGCCCTGCTCGTTTTTGCCTATAATCGCCGCCGCGAGATCATCTTTTCCAATCGTAAAATTGCAATGTGTTCCCAGTATTTACGCACATTTCTGACAAACAGCACCCTGCTTTCAAAGGTCATCGGCGTGTCCCTCTTCGGCCAGATCATGTATTTTGCCGCGGTTTATGTCGTTATTGAATCACTGGGGATAAATCTGCCCCTTATAAAATTCATGGCGATTATTCCTTTCATTACACTGGTCGCCAGCCTGCCGCTCGGCTATGGCGGCTGGGGCATACGTGAGGGTGCGTTCATGTACGGACTTGGCCTGATTAACCTCCCCCTCGAAGCATCTTTTACGGCTTCCGTCCAGATCGGCCTGATCAGCATGGTCGCCGCGCTTGTTACGGGCGTCCCGGCTTTCTTTGATACGCGCACACAGAGCGCATTAAAGGGCTGGCGGAAAAAACCGAAAACGGAAAAATAGGGGGAATAATAACCCTTAAGCCGCATCACCGGCAATCAGCGGATCCAGAATTTTCCGATCAAACATAACGCCTCCGGAGAAATTCACACCTTCATCATCAAAAAACTGCTTCAGCGGTTTCAAAACCGGCGCCTTTAATGCATTGCGGATATAATTTTCCAGCCGCGGGATTTGCGGCAGATATTGCGGCTTATCCGAACGCAAAGCGAGCTTGATCAATTGGCCCAGCCAGCGGCAATGAAACTGCGTCGCCAGTAGCCGTGTCCATTCACGCAAAAGATTGGCCTCGTTCCGCTCCATATCCTCGACATACAGCGCCATCATCGCGCCGCGAATTTCCGGCCGCACATCTATGCGTGCATCTTCCAGCAAATTGGCAAGGTCATAAACGCACGGGCCCTTCATGGCATCCTGGAAATCAATCAGGCCACATTGCCGCACGCCCTGGCCATTCGGCAGATAAAACATGTTGTCGAGATGATAATCCATGTGCATGAAGGTTTCCGGGCACGGCGGCAGGGTGTTTTCAATCTTCTCCCATACCTTGAGATAGTCCTGCACGATACCCTCACGGTTGCGGGCGCCACGCGCCATGGGGAAATACCAGTCGATAATCCGCCTGCGCCCGAGATCGATAAAACTGTGTTTGTAAGGCGGCAGCAGCAGGACATTCTTCTGAGCCCGCATATGCCGCAGCACATCCGTCGCAAGGCGGTATAATTTCACCTGGTCCTCGCCCTGCGCCAGCGCTTTATTAAAGGACACAACACCGAGATCCTCGATCAGCGTATAACCACCCTTTTCATCCGCGTCATAAATCTCCGGCGCCTTGAGGCCGGCATCATTCAGCCAGTTGGCAATGCGGATGAAATCGCGTACCTGCGCTTCCGCGTCATCCAGCGCGGTGCAATCCATGAGAAGTGCTGTACGGCCATTTTTTTCCACGCGCGTGTAACGGCGCAGTGATGCATCGGAAGGAATAGGTGCGGTAACCCGCCATCCCCTGCTATCGAGAAAATTATTCACGGTTCTTGTTGAAGGGGGCTTTCCGCGCGATCTTGAGGATGGCATCGATATGCTCCTGTGAAGCTTCCTTTTCACCCGCGCTCGCCTGTGGCGTTTCATGCCCGAAAATCTCCGCCCGCGAACTGACCGCCGCTTTCAGCAGGCCAAGCCCGAAATCCGTGCCCTTGCCGCTTTTGGTGCGCTTGTTTTTCTGCGGCGCGCCTGTATTCGTTTGCATGCCGGCGCCAAGTTGCTCCATCTTGTAAGCAACCAATCCTTGCAAATAAGGTTCAGCCAGTCCCAACAGTAATTGTGCGTCTTTATGGCTCCAGGCCACAACCTGCTCGCGAGCTTTGATGATATCGCCGCCGGAAAGACGGAGCGCTTCATGAATTCGTGCTTCTGCATAATTAGATGTCATGGAGCCTGCCTTTCTGAGGCTTTAGAATGCCACATATTGAATAAGTGCGGCAATTAACTATTAATTTATTGACATAATAGAAAAATATCTGATAGGTTATTTTATCTGATATAGGAGCATATATGCCAAAAAACTGGAAAAAAGTGCAAGCCGATAATGGTCATCAAAAATTGCATGTATTAACTGAGAAAATCAACGAGGCCGCTCAAGTGGCAGGCATTCCTGTTACTCACGCACAAAAATTCCTGAGAGGTTCGGGTAAATATAATATCCAAGGCGAATGCATGAGCGCATTCGTAACGGAGCTGGGCGGCGAGGATGCTTTCCTTAAAATTAAGAAAGAATTTAGCGGCCTGCATTTTTAGTTAAACCAGCCAGCTCTTTCATCAAACTTTGAATCCCTTTAATACGCGCCGCCGGCGACGGCCATTCACTGATGATTGCCATCTTCTGATCCGTGCGCAAACGCGCCGCACCGCCCTTCGTTCCCATCCACTGCACAAGCGCCCCGACATCGGGCGCATGATCCTTGTGGAAGGCAATCACAGCGCCTTTCGGTCCCGCCTCGACTTGGCTCGCCCCCGCCGCGCGGCAAAGTTGTTTGATCGAAACAATATTGAGCAGGTTTTCAACTTCTTCCGGTAGCTTGCCGAAACGGTCGATCATTTCGGCGGCAAACGCTTCGATATCCTCCTTGGTCTCGAGCGTTGACAGGCGCCGATACAGGCTCATCCGCACATTAAGATCCTCGATAAAAGTTTCAGGAATAAGAACCGATGTGCCGAGATTAATCTGCGGCGACCAGCTTTGCTCCGCAATGGCCTGGGCTGTCGTTCCCTGACGTGCGGCGGCGACCGCCTCCTCCAGCATCTGCTGGTAGAGCTCAACGCCAATTTCGCGGATATGACCCGACTGTTGATCGCCGAGCAAATTCCCCGCACCGCGAATATCCATGTCATGGCTGGCCAGCTGGAATCCTGCGCCTAATGTGTCGAGCGTCTCCATCACCTCCAACCGCTTCATCGCCTGCGGATTCAACTTCGCCGCCGGAGGATATGTCAGGTAGGCATAGGCGCGCACTTTCGAACGCCCGATGCGCCCGCGCAGCTGGTAAAGCTGTGACAGCCCGAACATATCGGCGCGGTGAATGACCATGGTATTGGCGGTCGGGATGTCGATCCCGCTCTCGATAATGTTTGTCGCCAGCAGCACGTCATACTGGCGGTCATAAAACCCGCTCATACGGTCTTCCAGCTCCGTCGGCGTCATTTGGCCATGCGCGGTGATAATTTTTACCTCCGGCACCAGTTCCTTCAGCATGATTTCGACGTCATGAATATCCTTCACGCGCGGGCACACATAAAAACTCTGTCCGCCGCGGTAATGCTCGCGCAAAATCGCATCGCGGATCACGACCGGGTCGAACGGCAGCACGAATGTCCGTATTGCCAGCCGGTCCACCGGCGGCGAGGCAATCAGTGACATCTCGCGCACACCCGTCAGCGCCATTTGCAGCGTGCGCGGGATCGGAGTCGCCGTCAGGGTTAACACGTGAATATTATTTTTAAGTTCTTTCAGTCGTTCCTTCTGCTTCACGCCGAAACGCTGCTCTTCATCGACGATCAGCAGGCCGAGATTGGAGAATTTTATTCCCTTCCCGAACAGCGCATGCGTGCCGATAACGATATTGACCTGTCCGTCGGCAAGCCCTTCCTTCGTGCTTCTGGCATCTTTAGCTGAAACAAGGCGGGAAAGCTGTTCAACACGTATATTCATGCCCTTGAACCGCTCAATGAAATTCTTGTAATGCTGCCGCGCCAGCAATGTCGTCGGCACCGCCACCGCCACCTGCACGCCCTGCACCGCCGCCACATAAGCCGCACGCAAGGCCACTTCCGTCTTGCCGAACCCGACATCGCCGCACACCAATCTGTCCATCGGGTATTCATGCGCAAGATCGCCCAGCACATCCGTAATGGCGCGGTCCTGATCTTCGGTTTCCTGGTACGGGAATCGCGCCGTAAATTCGTTATAGAGGTTCGGGTCGATCTCCAGCTGCTCCGCCCGCCGCAATTTGCGCGCCGCTGCGATAGCCAGCAGGTGATCAGCAATCTCCATCAGGTTTTTCTTCACCCGCGCCTTGCGCGCCTGCCAACCCGCTCCGCCCATTTTATCGAGTTGGACATGACTTTCTTCCGAGCCGAAACGTGACAACACTTCCATGTTCTCAGCCGGGACATATAATTTATCCCCACCGGCATATTCCATTTTAAGACAATCATGCAGCGTGTTGCCTACACTCATAGTTTCCAGCGCAATAAACCGTCCTATGCCGTGATCAATATGAACGACAAGATCACCTTCTGCCAGCGCTGATACTTCCGTAAGAAAATTATCCGCTTTACGTTTTCTTTGCGATTTTCGCACCAGCCGGTCGCCGAGAATATCCTGCTCGGTAATAACGGCCAGATCCTGCGCTACGAAACCATGCTCCAGACTGAGAATAACCGGGTCCACCGTGATCCCATGTTCCGCCAGTAATCCTTTCAGCCGCTCGCGCGAACCTTCGCTATAGCAGGCCACCAGTATTTTCCTGTTCAACTCCGCTATATGTGCTTTCAACGCCGCAAACACATCACCCTTGGGCAGAGCACGTATATCGGAAAAATCCCGTCCCTTACGCGCGCCTTCATCTTCCATTGGCTCGTCCGCCGCGCCGAACGGCGACAAACTGGCAGCCTCGCGCGTTTTCTCCGCCCATTCCTGCTCCTGCAGGTACATCATGGAAATCGGCAGCGGATTATAAATACTGCCCGTGAGACTCACAACACCGGATTTTTTGCGGCCCGCCGATTTCTTTAACGTCACGCGCGCCTCGAAAAAATCGCGCACCTGCGTGAGTCGTTCCTCGTACGATTGCCGCGCATGATAATCGAACGTTATTTTCGCTCCCGGCGCATAATCAAACAGCGTATCAAGCCTGTCATGAAAGAGCGGCAGCCAGTGATCCATTCCGTTATAGCGCCGCCCTTCAGAAACCGCCTCATAGAGGGGGTCGTCTTCACGTACCGTGCCAAAAATCTCTCGGTAGCGCCCGCGGAACCGCGCCACCGATTTCTCATCGAGCGCAAATTCCGCCGCCGGTTGCAGGTTAAAATTCTGGATTTTATTCTGTGTCAATTGCGAATGCGCGCTGAACACGCGGATGGATTCCACCTGGCTGCCGAACAGATCGATCCGCAACGGGTCTTCATAGCCTGGTGGAAACAGATCGATAATGCCGCCGCGGATGGCATATTCCCCGTGCTCCCGCACCGTCTCCGTGCGGCTGTAACCATTGCTCAGGAAATCCTGCAACGCCTTCAAATCAATCGTCTCCCCGGTACGCGCAGAAAAACTCGCCCCCTCAAGCACATTGCGCGGCATGACACGTTGCAGCGCCGCGTTGACGCTCGTCAATAAAATGCGCGGATAGCGCTGCTTTTCATTGTTCCATGCTTCTAGTTTTGCGAGCGCCGCCACACGTTGCGCGACGGTTTCATTATTCGGCGAGATGCGGTCATACGGCAGGCAGTCCCAGGCCGGGAATTGAATCACCCGCACATCCGGAGCAAAAAACGCCAGGAGCTCGGCCAGCACCGTCATACGCCCCCCATCCAGCGCCACATGAATCAGGATCTTATCCTCCGGCATGAGCGCCCGGGCCTGAACCGCCAGGAACCGTGCGTCCTGACCTTCCGGCACGCCGTAAAATACGGATTCGACTGGCGAAAGAGATTTATCCACAGCAAGGGTTTTCACGTCTGTAGGGCTCCGGGGTGTTATATTCAGCGTTTGTCTTGAACCCGGTTTTTATATATAGATTTCGGGCGTCCTGAAAGAACTGAAAATAGAGGCCACGCCCGTAATGTCAAATAAAACAGCCATGAAAAATATGCCCGAAAACGTCCCGCCGCCCGGCAACCAGAAAAAACTGCTTGAAGATGCGGTGCAGATCGACAAGCCGGCCTCGAGACGCGGCATGCTTGACCGGATGTTCCGGATGGCTTTCACCGGTTTTGTCTACCCGCAAATCTGGGAAGACCCGGAAGTCGATCTCGAAGCGCTCGAACTGGACGCGGGCACAACGATCATGACCATCGCCTCCGGCGGCTGCAACGTGATGAACTACCTGACCGAAGGCCCGAAGGCCGTGCGCGCGATCGATCTTAACCCTGCCCACGTCGGCCTCACGCGCTTGAAACTGGCCGCCCTCAAACACCTGCCTGACTATGAAAGCTTTTTCATGTTCTTCGGCCACGCGGATACCAGGCGCAATCTCGAAAATTACGAAACATATATCGCGCCGCATCTCGATAGTGTGTCGCGCGCCCACTGGGAAGGCTGGAGCCTGCTCGACGGTAAGCGCATCAATTACTTCACTAAGAATATTTACCAGTTCGGCCTACTCGGGCGTTTCATCAGCGTCGTGCATGTGCTCGCGAAAATCTACGGCAAGGATCCGCGCGCAATTCTGGCCGCCCGTTCACTGGCCGAGCAGAAAGAGATCTTCGACTGCACGCTTGGCCCCATCTTTGACAAAAAATTCGTCAAATGGCTCTGCAGCCTCCCGGTTTCGCTCTACGGGCTCGGCATTCCGCCCTCACAATTCGATGAACTGAACAAGGCCGCGAACGGAAATATGGCCGGACTGCTTAAACAAAGGCTCGAGCGCCTCGCCTGCGCCTACCCAATCGAGGATAATTATTTCGCCTGGCAGGCTTTCGGCCGCGGCTACGATAAAACCTACAAGAAAGCTGTGCCGCGCTATCTCACCGAGGAAAACTACAAGAAGATCAAACCTTTCGCCGACCGTGTCGAGGTTTATAATTCCTCCATCACCGCTTTCCTCGCCTCGCAGCCCCAACAGAGCATGGATTGCTATGTGTTGCTCGATGCGCAGGACTGGATGAATAAAACCCAGCTCCAGCAACTCTGGACGGAAGTTCTACGGACAGCCAAACCCGGCGCCCGTGTAATTTTCCGCACCGCCGGCGAAACCAGCCCGTTGCCGAATGCACTCCCCCCGGGAATTCTCTCGCGCTGGAGTTATGATGCTGAAAGCTGCCGCAGGATGGGGGAGCGTGACCGCTCTTCGATTTATGGCGGCTTCCATGTCTATCGCCTGACTGAAACCTCTCAATTGAAGGCTGTTCCAAAACCGTGAATACCGAAAACGATGTCCGCCAAAGCATGAACAGTATGTATCGCTATACGCGGTATATTTACGATCTGACGCGCAAATATTTTCTGCTGGGCCGCGACCATCTGATTGAGCATCTCGGCGTTAAAACCGGCGATCATATTATCGAGGTTGGTTGCGGCACCGCGCGCAATCTTATCCTGCTGGCCGGCGAGCACCCGCATGGCCGTTTCTACGGTTTCGACGCTTCGGATGAAATGCTCAAGACGGCTTTTAAAAACCTCCAGGGAAGCCGGCTGGAACGCAGCATCCGCCTCGAACAGGGATTTTCGCAGAGCTTCAACCCGGAACAGCTGTTCGGTCTTGAAAAAGCGCCCGACAAGATCATTTTTTCCTACACGCTTTCTATCATCCCGCCCTGGCGTGAATCTATTGACCATGCACTTGAATTGCTGGCGCCGGGCGGCGAAATTCATATCGTTGATTTCGGCAGTCAGGAAGATCTACCCAAGGCGTTCCGCAAATTTCTGTTCTGGTGGCTGTCAAAATTCCACGTTTATTATAAACCGGAAATTCTGGATTACCTGAAACAGCTGTCTTCACAAGGCAAAGGCACGCTTACCCTCAGGACACTCTTTAAAGGCTATAGCTGGTATGCGGTTTTCAAGAAATCCTGAAAATTCGCATCCTGACGAAAGTCAGGATCCATGAATATGGTTCCCAAATCAAGTTTGGGATGCGAACTTATGATCAATCAGTCTTTGAAATAGCTTGCCCATCAAATCCCCCGGCACTTCCTCCTGCCCCGTAATCCAGTTATAAAGATCCATGTCGCTGAGTTCTAAAATACGCGCATATTCCTCAAGTTCTGTATCAGAAAATCCTGGAATATTCTGATCGGCGAAAGAGCCCAATAATAAATCCATTTCGCGCGTGCCGCGGTGCCAGGAGCGGAAGATCAATTGCTTGCGCAGCTTCTTGCTCATAAACTCAGGCAGTTCAGGCACGCGCGGTCTCCCGGCGTGTTTGCAAAAAACACATAACGACCGTTCTGCACGCTAACTTCTGGCGGCACGTGAGCAAGCTCAAAATACTGGTACCCCGTTTGAAGATTGCCCCAGAATTCCGTCCATGCGCCACTATGTGCAGCCATATTGGCATCATCCATACGGAACGGGAAAATATGAACCGGCACTTCGCGCTGCCCGGTGCGCAACGCCGCCTCGGCCAGCAAGTAAATTTCTTCAATGCCGCGATCCGTCATCGCGTAGCATCCTTTGGAGCGGCAATCGCCGTGCACCATCACGAAATTTCCGGTCCGCCCTTTCGCAGCATCATACGCATTCGGATAGCCGATATTGAACGCAAGATGAAATTGACTCTCCGGGTGAAGCCGCTGTGCGTCCACGCTGTAGAAACCCTCCGGCGCCTGCATGTCGCCCTCTTTAACCTTCGGACCGAGATTTCCCGAAAAATTGCAGATCGGATAATTTTTGAACAACGTGTAAACGCGGCTCTCATCCGCCATCCAGACTTCCAGCTCGCCGGGATCTTTGAAGATACGAACGAAAACCGGGTCACCCATCTGCCGCCCTTCCCGCTTCACACTGAGCTCCAATTCGGGCCCGATGCGGCGTTTGACTTCCGCCACCCGGCGCTGCCCCTCGCTCGTGGTGACGCACCCGGCAAGCACCAGCAGGGCGATAATCCCCGTAAAACACGCCTTTAAATTTTTACATTTGAGCATCATGCAGCCGTCATTGTAGTCTATTGGCCTATGCCTGAAAACGCCAACCAAGCCGTATCCGTAAACAACAAACAGGATATTGGCCGCCCTTTCGCGC
This sequence comes from Alphaproteobacteria bacterium, assembly GCA_052387095.1. Classification (GTDB taxonomy): domain Bacteria; phylum Pseudomonadota; class Alphaproteobacteria; order Micavibrionales; family Micavibrionaceae; genus JBQTJN01. The sequence goes on along the minus strand of JBQTJN010000050.1, from coordinate 4,385 downwards.
TCGACCCGCTCTTCCGCGGCCTCTCCCTGCTGCCCGGCATCGGCCCCAAAAGTGCAGTGCTGTTTGAGAAACTGGTCGGCGGCCCGAAAATCTTGAGCCTGCTCTGGCATAAGCCTGTCGATTTCGTCGACCGCCGCTTCTCCCCGAAAATTGCCAGCGCGCCGGATGGCCGTGTTGCAACAATAGAGGTCATGATCGAAAAACATTCACCGAACGCGCGGCGCGGCGCCCCCTACCGTGTGCGCGTGCGCGATGAATCCAAGTTTATGAGCCTCGTGTTTTTTCATGCCAATAAAGAATGGATTGAAAAACAATTGCCCGAGGGCGGTAAAGCCATCGTCAGCGGCAGGGTTGAATATTTTCAGGGCCTGCCGCAGATTGTGCATCCCGATATTGCAAAGCCCGAAGACCGCGCGACGCTGGAAATTGTCGAGCCGGTTTATCCCCTCACAGCCGGCATCGCCAACAAACAGATCCGTAAAGCGATTCAGGGTGCGCTCGGCTTTGTGCCTGAACTTACAGAATGGCTCGATCCTGCTTATCAAAAGCGCCAGAACTGGCCTTCATGGGAAGACGCCGTAAAAATCCTGCACACGCCGGAAAGCACGCAGCATTTAAATCCTCTCACGCCCGCCCGCGCACGTCTGGCCTATGACGAACTGCTTGCCAATCAATTGACGCTCGCGCTCGTCCGTCACCGCCAGAAGCGCCTCAGCGGCCGCTCTTTTAAAACCGACACGAATCTGCGCCCTAAAATTCTCTCCGTCCTCCCTTTCAAATTGACCGGGGCGCAAACACGTTCTCTTAACGAAATCGACGCCGACATGAATGCGCCCGCCCGCATGCTCCGCCTGCTGCAAGGCGATGTCGGCAGCGGCAAGACAATTGTCGCGGCGTTCGCCATGATGAACGCCGTTTCCGGTGGTGCACAGACCGCCCTGCTCGCTCCCACTGAAATTCTCGCCCGCCAGCATGAGAAGACTTTCAAATCATGGCTGGAGGCCGCCGGCGTCCGCACTGTCGTTTTCACCGGGCGTGACAAAGGCAAAATACGCGAGGTACTGCTTCAGCAGATCAGCAGCGGCGCCGCACAAATCATCATCGGGACCCATGCCATCTTCCAGGAAAATGTCGAATTCGCCGATCTCGGCCTCGCCATTATCGACGAACAGCACCGCTTCGGCGTGCATCAGCGCCTGATGCTGTCCGGCAAGGGCAAAGGCACGGATATTCTCGTCATGACTGCCACGCCGATCCCGCGCACGCTCACCCTGACGGCTTATGGCGATATGGATGTCAGCCGCCTCGACGAAAAACCGCCCGGCCGCCAGCGCATCGATACCAAACTGATTTCTACCGATAAAATCGAGGACATGATCGACGGCCTCGCCCGCCAGATTTTCTCTGGGGCGCGCATTTACTGGGTGTGCCCGCTGGTGGAGGAATCGGAAATTCTCGACCTGCAAGCTGCCGAAAAACGCTACGATATTCTCAAGGCCCGCTTCGGCGAACGCGTCGGCCTCATCCATGGCCGCATGAAGCCGCTGGAAAAAGACGCGGTCATGGAAAAATTCAGCAAAGGGCAAATCGACATCCTCGTCGCCACCACCGTTATCGAGGTTGGCGTCAACGTTCCCGAAGCCACCATCATGATCATCGAACACGCTGAGCGTTTCGGCCTTGCCCAGCTGCACCAGTTGCGTGGCCGCGTCGGGCGTGGCCGCGACAAATCATGGTGCTTCCTCGTCTACAGCGGGCCGCTCGGCGAAGCGGCGAAGGAACGCCTATCGATTATGCGCGAAACGGAAGACGGTTTTCTCCTCGCCGAAAAAGATCTGGAACTGCGCGGCAGCGGTGATTTGCTTGGTATCAACCAGAGCGGCCTGCCCATCTTCCGCCTTGCCGATCTTGCCATTCATGCCGAATTGCTGAAAACTGCTTCAGACGACGCCAAGCTCATCATCGACAAAGACCCGGAACTCAGATCCGAACGTGGGGCAGCACTGCGCACGCTGCTCTACCTTTTCGAACGTGACCAGGCGATCCAGTATTTGAGGTCGGGTTAATTAATATTGCAGTCATCGCGAACGAACGCAGAGAGCGTGGCGATCCAGAGGCCACAATAACTATTCTGGATTGCCGCGTCGTTGCGCTCCTCGCAATGACGAAAAAATTACAATTTTAGATTGTCTTTAATGATACGGATTTCTTCCTCAAGCTGCTCGATCGTGCTGCTAAGCTTATCCATTTCTTTCAAAGACGGCAATCCGTAGGCCCGCGCCCGGTCGTCTTCGCCGACAACGCGCGCCGGGATGCCAAACACCGTCTTGTGCCCGGGAACATCCGTCGTCACGACAGAGTTCGATCCAACCTTGGCATATTCCCCGACCGTGACATTCCCCAGCACCTGCGCCCCGGCGCCGATGATCGCACCCTTTTCAATCGTCGGATGGCGCTTGCCGTCAATCGCGCCGATGCGCCCGACCCCGCCAAGCGTTACGCCGTGATAAATCGTCACATCTTCGTGAATAACCGATGTCTGCCCGATCACCACACCAGTACCATGATCAATAAACAAACGCGGCCCGATTTTCGCTTCCGGATGAATTTCAACCCCCGTCAGGATACGGGTAATATTGGCAAAGAAACGTGCAATAGCCTTGAGACCCATATTCCAGATCGCTTGATTGAGACGGTGAAGCACCACGGCATGAAAGCCGTTATAGCCCAGCACGACTTCCCAGAAAGTCGGTTTGGCCGGATCGCGGGTCTGAATGGAGCGGATAAGGTCGAGCATAGCTGGTTATGCCTAAGTGGTGATCGCGGTGGGATTCGAACCCACGACCTACTGATTAAAAGTCAGTTGCTCTACCGGCTGAGCTACGCGATCAATGCTAAAAAAGTTCAGCGCGAACCATAGGAACTAACCTATGCCCCGTCAAGCTTTCCTTAAGATCACTTCCGATATTTTTCCCGCAGTTTTTCAGCCACTTGCGGGGTGACGAAGTCGTCGATCTTGCCGCCGAGACTGCAGATCTCTTTAACGAAGGATGCTGACACAAACTGCCATTTATCGGACGCCATGAGGAACACGGTCTCGATATCCGGGTCCAGTTTGGCATTCATGCCGGTCATCTGAAATTCATATTCAAAATCAGAAATAGCCCGTAAACCTCTGAAAATACATGAGGCTTTCATATCACGGGCAAAATGGATCAGGAGCGTATCAAAGGACCACACTTCCAACTCGCAGGCCAGCGCGTTCATATTGGCAATATCGGCCTTGACCAGCTCAACACGCTCTTCAAGCGTAAATGCAGGCCCCTTGCGGCTATTATCAGCCACGCCGATTACCAGCCTATCGACCAGATGGCTTGCCCGCTGGATCAAATGCAGGTGACCTTTGGTCACCGGGTCGAATGTGCCGGGATAAACCCCTATGCGCGTTCTAGCCTTCATAAAGCTTGTTCTAAGGGGATTTTGGCGCTAAGTCGAGAGGATATTGGAACTAAGCCAGCGACTGGGCGGTTTTATATAAACGAGGTGAAAAATGAAAAATATCATGCTTTTGACAATCATGGGTCTGGCTTTATCGGCCGCACCGGCGCTGGCGAAAATTCCGGCCAGTACGAATATCAGCAAGGCCGATCATCTGATCCCGATCCAGATCACCGGGCTGAACGGCAACGTCGTCAGCTTTGTGATCCTCAAGAATGCGCGCGATGAAGATGAGCGGGGCAACGCCGTAAAAATCAGCGGCCTGTACGACACATCCAGGGGCAAAAATGCCAAATGCCCCTACATGCTTTCAAGTGATGTCCACAAGAAGGTGAAAAACTACAACCCGTTCGGCGGCCGTGCCGTGGTCGATGCCACCTTCACCACTCAGGAACAGGCCAAAGCCGCCTATGACAGCAAATGCGTTGTCATTGAGAACGTGGAGTAGCCCTTAATATACCGTCATCGCGAGCGAGCAACGCGAGCGTGGCGATCCAGGTGTTTCACACAATAACCACCTGGATTGCTTTGTCAACGCTTCGCATCTCCTCGCAATGACGTTTAGATAAAAAAGGGCTTTTAAAGCGGCCGGGAAATAATTCCCGTATGGTTTTCGTCATGCGAGAAACATCAAGCACGCACGGGCGCCCGTGTCAGAGCGCTTGTTTTTATCCGCTCCGGCCTCGCGAGGATTTAATCACCCCTAGCGGGGAGCGATACCTTGCGGGTGAACCCGGCGCGGGAACCAGTTCAAACCCTACCTTGCAGGGAAATCCTGAGAATGTCAAGGAAAATATTCCTATCGTATAGAATTCATTTACATTACGTACACACACTGCCATACGTTTGAAATGCGGTTCCTATTCAAAAAGAAAGAGCCCCGATGC
>JBQTJN010000049.1:0-5264 GCA_052387095.1 Alphaproteobacteria bacterium | reverse complement strand
CAACGGCCTGGTGCGCCAATACCTGCCCAAAGGCACAGACCTGTCCGGCTACACGCAGGACGACCTGAACGCCATCGCCAAAGAACTTAACGAAAGGCCCAGAAAATGCCTCGATTACCAAACACCCATTCATGGAATTGGCCAGTGTTATGGCCGGACAGAAAAAATGTTTCTGGGCATCACAATTACGAACGGTGGCGGAAGCGCGCGTAAAGGCGCCTATAAAGACTATAGCGATGAAGAAATGATGATTGCGAGACATACTGAACAAAAGGATGCAGCAAAGCTTGGTAAATATTCTGCGCAATTCCAGCTGAATTATAAAAGCCGCGATATTAAAGGCCCCCATCCTTTAAAGGAAAAAGAGCTGGTGCAGGAAATTTATCAAATCCTTTTTGAAACCCAACCTAAAACGATTTACGTCCACAATCCATTCGATAAACATGAAACCCATAACGCTGTGACACGGGCAACTATAGAAGCGCTGCGCTTGTTACCCCCCGGGAAACACCCTGGCAATGTTTATGGATGCGAAGTCTGGCGGGGGCTTGACTGGGTGCCTGACGACATAAAAATTCCTTTGGACATATCGAACTATATTGAGTTGCAAAGAGATTTGATTGATTGTCACGACTCCCAGATTAAAGGCAGCAAGAATTATACTAAGGCAACAATTGGCCGGGAGTTCGCCAATGCCACATATTCGGAATCGCATGAACTCGACTCCATGCAGGCGGCAACTTACGCTATAAATCTTCGCCCTTTTATGGATGAGCCTGATTTAACGATGGGCGAATTTACGTGTCGTTATATTGAAGCTTTCCAGCGTCAATTGTCAGAGCGTGCAAAAATTTACGAGCCCAAAAGCTTTAATTAACATTTTCACATCAAAAACAAAAAACCCATGGCCATTTCTGAGCCTGGGTTTTTTTAAAATGTTAAGATGTTAATCCGCGCCCGGAATAGCAGGGGCTGAGATATTTACGTCCGGAGCCTCAATCGTCGTGCTGTCGGAAGAGAAACCGCCATTAGCGAACAGGAAATATCCGCCAATCAGGACCGCAATCAACAGAACCACGGCAATAACCGCGCCTGAACCGGAATCGCTTCCGCCGGTATTAATTACTTGTGCCATAGAAAACTCCTTTAATTTAATGTGTGTATGTAGGTCTTAAACGCTCTGGCCTGCGGATCGTTCCGAATTTTTATTCTTTTAGAAATATCAGCCTTGTCTCTCAAGACGTTCCAACCACGCACAAAATATTTCCGTCCGGATCTTTGAACCACGCCATGCGCATGTCATCTGCACTATGCACGTCGCCCTCGAGGTCCGTGTCCTTCATATCGGGGTAAATGTTCGAAATTGATATTCGCCGCTTACAAATGTTTTACGATATTATCGACATCCTTGTCGGCGCTCCACGTTACCACGGTCGCTTCGTACCCGCCCGCATACTGCGATTTATAAACCAGGAAATTCGTTTCTCCGCTTTTGTAGGAAACATAAACATCCGGATCGGACGCGAGCTCCTCGAATCCCAGCATATCGCTGTAAAATTCCCGGGCTCTTCCCAGATCTTGCACGGCAATGGTCGCCGCAACATCTTTTTGCGCTAACATGGTTTATTCCTTTTAAAGGGCTTGCTCCTAATCAATGGCGGGGCGACCTTAGAGGTTCCGGAAAAGCTTTCGCCTTATTTTCCTTCCCCTGACAAAAATTTTACTGTAAAAGACCACTCATTCCCCTTAAATTACGGCTCCAGTTTCTCCCCGGGCAGGGTCCCGAAAGACGCGGATCCATGGGGGAAGATGAAAGCTAAAGGATTGATAATATTATGAAATTTGCACCGATCCAGTATCTGAAGGAAGTCCGGGGTGAGCTGAAAAAGGTCACATGGCCAACAAGGCGTGAAACCACGGTGAGCGCCATGGCGGTCTTTATTATGGTGACGATCGCCTCCATCTTCCTCTACGCGGCGGACCAGATCATCGCATTTGCGATCCGCTTCATTATGGGTTTTGGTTTGTAATACCCGGCGTCCTCCCCGCGGAGGCGGGGATCCGGATAAAAGAAAGAGAGAAAAAACATGGTTGCGAAATGGTATGTGCTGCACGTCTACTCCGGCTTTGAAAACAAGGTCGCCGAAGGCATCCGCGACAAGGCGAAGAAGCAGGGTCTCGATGATCTGGTCGAGGAAATTCTCGTGCCGATGGAAGAGGTTGTCGAAGTCCGCCGCGGCCAGCGCGTCAATGCCGAACGTAAATTTTTCCCTGGTTACGTACTCGCGAAACTCGATATGACGGATGATGTCTGGCACCTGATCAAGGATACGCCAAAGGTCAGCGGTTTCCTCGGCGCCGGCGGCAACAAGCCCGTGCCGATTTCCGAGGCTGAAGCGCAGCGCATCCTGCAGCAGGTCCAGGAAGGGGTCGATCGTCCAAGACCGTCAATCACTTACGATATCGGCGAGGAAGTCAAAGTCACTGACGGCCCGTTCGCGTCCTTCAACGGCATGGTCGAGGAAGTCGACGAGGAAAAGGGCAAGCTCAAGGTCTCTGTCATGATCTTCGGCCGCGCGACTCCGGTGGAGCTGGAATACAGCCAGGTTGAGAAGATATAGTTGACATATCGTCAGATGTTAGTTAATGGCGGTACGACTAACGGCGATGTGTTACTGCAGAACATTTCCAAAATGCTGGAAACGGCTTTTAATGAAATGCAAATCGATGGCAGCAGGGCCGTTTCTTCACAAGGCGATGGCGGCGGCACCCCGACCGTGTTTCCAGCGAAAGACCGGTAAGGACATTTAAAATAAACTTGCAATTCATTGTGACCCACCCTATGGTCCGGCCACTTGAGTAACTGATGTGGGAGGTTTCCCGGCAGAACAAGCCAGCCGGGGCCGCACCACGAACCCTTAAACCAAGGGCACCCTAGGTGATTTTTTCACCCCGCATCCTGACGAAAGTCAGGATCCATGGATCCCAAATCAAGTTTGGGATGCGAGAACTGAAAAGTTCATATGGCGCTCTAAAAAGAGAGGACAAAATGGCAAAGAAAGTAAAAGGTTATATTAACCTGACGATTATGGGCGGCGCGGCCAATCCGGCCCCGCCGGTCGGCCCGGCCCTTGGCCAGCACGGCGTCAACATCATGGAATTCTGCAAGGCCTTCAACGCCTTCACGGAGAAGGACAATAAGGGCATCCCGACGCCTGTTGTCATTACCGTGTATGAAGACCGCTCCTTTACATTCATCACGAAAACACCGCCGGCCAGCTACTTCCTGATCAAGGCGGCTGGCGCTGCGAAAGGCTCCGGCGTGCCCAACAAGAATTTTGTCGGCCGCGTGAAAAAATCGCAAATCAGAGAGATCGCGGAAAAGAAAAGGCCCGACCTCAATGCCAATACAATCGAGGCCGCGATGAAAATCATCGAGGGCTCTGCCCGTTCCATGGGCATCGAAGTGGTGGAGGGTTAAGTCATGGCCAAAGCACAAAAGAAAGTGAAAAAATCTGATCAGCCCCGCAAGGGCAAGAAAATGCGCGCCGCGTTTGCTATGGTCGACCGTAACAAATTCTACACGATCGAAGAGGCTCTGAAGATCCTCGTGAAAGCCGCTAAAGCCCGCAAATTCGATGAAACCATCGAGGTTTCAATGAATCTGGCTGTTGATCCGGCTCACGCCGACCAGATGGTGCGCGGCATGGTTTCCCTGCCGCACGGTACGGGCAAATCCGTCCGCGTCGCCGTCTTCGTCAAGGACGAAACGAAAGCCAAGGAAGCCAAGGCAGCCGGCGCCGATATTGTCGGCGGTGAAGACCTGGCCGAAAAAGTTCTCAAAGGCGAGATCAATTTCGACCGCGTGATCGCCACGCCTGACATGATGGGCACGGTTGGCAAGCTTGGTAAGGTTTTAGGGCCCAAAGGCCTGATGCCGAACCCGAAGCTCGGCACGGTGACACTGGATGTCGCCAAGGCTGTTAAAGAAGCCAAAGGCGGCGCCGTGGAATTCCGCGCTGAAAAAGCCGGAGTGACGCAAGGCGGTGTTGGTAAAGCCTCTTTCTCGGAAAGTCAGCTCGCCGAAAACACCCGCGCTTTCATCAATGCGATCGTGCGTGCGAAGCCGCAGGGTGCCAAGGGCACCTACATCAAGAAGATCTCCCTGACGTCGACAATGGGCCCGGGTCTTAAGATCGACCACGCTGAACTGGCCGCACCGGCACAGCCTGGCAAGAAAGCCGCTTAAACTATAATGGTGCTAAATTCCTAAAAGCCCGGCCCTGTGCCGGGTTTTTTTATGTTGACTCAAACAACTTCATGGTCTAAACGTACGCCCAAGTTAAAGCCTGTCAGAGACTGCCGGGGGCTAAAGGCCTTAATCATCCTGCATAAGACAAGGACGTCATCCCGAGCGTACGCGAAGGATCTTATGACGTTTTTGGAAGTTTCTGACGAAGGCGGGCCTAAGGGTTCGCTTTTTTTATTAATGTCATCCCCGCGGTTCGCGTAAGCGAACATTAACGGCGGGGATCCGGAAAAGGCCAGACCCCCGCCTTCGCGGGGGTGACGATGTAGGAGAATTGGAGAATAGAAATGGGTATGAACCGCGCTGAAAAACAAGCAGAGATTCAATCTCTGCAGGAACGCTTTGCCACGGACGAGTTGTTCGTTGTAACGCAGAACCAGGGCCTGACCGTCGCGCAGATGACAAAACTGCGCAATGACCTGCGCGCCAACGGCGCCAGCTTCAAGGTCGCAAAGAATACGCTGGCCCGCCGCGCAGCAAAAGGCACAAAATTCGAAGGTCTGACCGACATGTTGAAAGGCCCGACCGGCCTCGCCAGCTCGAAGGACGTTATTGCTGCAGCAAAAACCGCTTATGAATTTTCGAAGACGAATGAAAAGCTGGTCATTATCGGCGGCGCGCTGGGAACGCAAATCCTCGATGCGAAAGCCATCGAAGCTCTGGCGAAACTGCCGAGCCTGGATGAACTGCGCTCGAAACTGGTTGGATTGCTGCAGGCACCGGCGACGAAAATCGCCCGCGTTCTGCAGGCCCCGGCTCAAGGTCTGGTTGGCGTGACCCGGGCTTACGGCGAGAAGGTTTAGGAGACTTTATAGGGAGTAACCGGAGGTCCGAAGGACCGAAGGCACGATCAAACAAGGGAGTAACCGGAGGTCCGAAGGACCGAAGGCACGATCAAACAAGGGAGTAACCGGAGGTCCGAAGGACCGAAGGCACGATCAAACAAGGGAGTAAC
>JBQTJN010000048.1:0-6676 GCA_052387095.1 Alphaproteobacteria bacterium | reverse complement strand
CATGGCGATGAGAACATGATCAAAAACTATGTGAAAAAGCAGGGACAACCATACGAGAAGTTATACGAGGACAGGCAACTCGCGCTCTTCTGATACCTCGCCCCTTGGGGCGGGGTTGTTCATTTTTTCCCACAATGCCGTCATACGCTCATCGACATCTTCAGTTTCCTTCCATCCCCCTAAAGCATTCAAGATTGTGTTACCTTTTTCCCGCGCGTCGATGGTCAATGATAAATAGGTTTTTCCTGTATTAGGATTGAGATCCCAATCAGGTTTTAAAGCATTTATTTTATAAAAAGCCGCTTTCGCGTCTTCAGACGTTAGTTTTTCATGAAGTTTTTCAGGTCTTATATATGACATTTTTTCACTCCTTTTTTTTGGGAAACCTTGCCAGACGCAGCACAATATCATCCAGCTGGTCGAGATTTTTATACTCGATTTTTACAGACCCGACCGTGCTGGTCTTTGGGTCGATCGTGACTTTAAGCCCGAGAACATTGGAGAGATCTTTCTCCATCTCGATCGTATCGGCATCTTTCACGTAAGAATCGCTGCCCTTTTTCGCGGCTTTGCCCGCGCTACCCTCATTGGCCAGCTCTTCCGTCTTGCGGACGCTCAGGTTTTTCGCAATCACTTCCTGCGCGAGGGCCAGCGGGTCTTTCGATGTGATCAGCGCGCGCGCATGGCCGGCGCTGAGTTTCCCCTGCCGTACGTAATCAAGGATGGCAGGCGGCAATTGCAGCAAGCGCATGGTATTGGCGATATGCGGGCGCGATTTGCCGATGACTTTCGCCAGTTTTTCCTGTGTATGGCCGTATTCATCGGCAAGGCGCTTATAACCCAGCGCTTCCTCAACGGCGTTGAGATCCTCGCGCTGTAAATTCTCGATCAGCGCGACTTCTGCCGCCTGCGCATCTTCAAGGTTGGCAACCACAACCGGCACCTCGTGCAATTGTGCGCGTTGCGCGGCGCGCCATCTCCGCTCACCGGCGATGATCTCGAATTGACCGTCTTTTTTCGTATCCTTACGGACGAGGAGAGGTTGTAATAAACCGTGCTGACGGATGGAATCGGCAAGCTGGTTCAGCGCCTCTTCATCAAAATTTTGGCGTGGCTGGAAGGCACCCGGCACGAGACTGGAAACACTGACCATGAAACGGCTTGAAGCTGCATTTGACCCCGTATTGGCCGGGACCGGGGGAGCGGCAGGCTGGGTCGCGCGGGCCCGCGTCGGCGTATCGTTTTCGAAGGTATCTTCCTCATCCTGGAACAATGCATTCAGTCCGCGGCCTAAACCTTTTTTCATTTTTGGTGTGCTCATGTTTTTTCTCTTTCTTTTCTAAATCGTCATTGCGAGCGACCAACGGGAGCGAAGCAATCCAGGGACCAAAAGACAAAAACTGGATTGCTTCGTCGCTGACGCTCCTCGCAATGACATATGCATCTAAGCCACATTTTTCTGCCCCGCTGCCTTGCTCAACTCGCGTTCGCGCTGGATGACTTCTTTCGCAAGGCGGATATAAGACTGCGAACCACGGCAATTCATGTCGTAAATAATGGCAGGCAGGCCGTATGATGGTGCTTCCGACAGGCGTACATTGCGCGGAATGACAGTACGGTAAACCTTGTCACCGAAATGCTCGCGCACATCATCCTGCACGGCAGAAGACAGGCGATTGCGGCGGTCATACATGGTGAGAACGATGCCGTGAATATCGAGCGCCGGGTTGAAATTCTTGCGCACGCGCTCAATCGTTTTCACGAGATGGCTGAGGCCTTCCAGCGCGTAAAATTCACACTGCAGCGGCACAATCACGCTATCCACCGCGACCAGCGCATTCAATGTGATGAGATTGAGCGACGGCGGGCAGTCAATAATCACGTAATTGTAGGGCAGGGATTGATGCAGCCTGTCTTTGAGACGGTATTCGCGGTTTTCTTCATTCACCAGCTCGATTTCGGCGCCGGAAAGATGCACGGAGGACGGCACGATCGATAAACGCGGCACTTTAGTTTCCATAACACAATCCGCGATCAAGGCGTCTTCAAATAATATGTCATACATGCTGCCTTTGATGTCGGAGCGTCTTATGCCAAGCCCGGTCGTCGCATTCCCTTGCGCATCAAGATCCATGAGCAGAACCTTTTGTCCGATCGCGGCCAGTGCGGTCGCTAGGTTAATAGCTGTTGTGGTTTTGCCGACTCCGCCCTTTTGGTTGGTAACGGCGAGAATGCGCGGGCGAGCCGCGTTTTTCGTGTTCATAAGATTCATACTATGTTGCCCTCGGTGAAGAATCTGAAATAATCAGGGTTCCGGCAAAGCGTCAAGAAATGATTCACGTGAAACAGGGTTTAACCGATTGGACGGATTTGGCTGATGGTCAGGATTTGTGCATGACGATCCGTAGAGCTTGCAGCATTTTCAGCACTAAATTCGTAATTTTTGCGGGCCTCTCTCAGCTCGGCCCGCCACTTTTTTCCCTTGAGAAGCAGCAATTTAGCATCAATTCTGGCCCCGGTGACAAGCCCCATGATTTTGATGGCCGGGGCAAAGGCCCGTGCGGTGATAAGGGTGGGTTTTATATGCTGCAGAATCTTCTCGGCCCGCTCATTGTGGATAACTATGGGGGTATCTGTTTCACGTGAAACGGTTCGCAAAAATTCCGCCTTGCGTGTATCCGATTCGACCAGGTGAACTGTAATGTCCGGCCGCAACATGGCTAGCACTAGCCCTGGAAAACCCGCTCCGCTGCCCAGGTCAGCGAGAACGCCACCCTCTGGCACATAATGTGCCAGCTGCGCAGAATCGGCAAAATGCCGCTCCCAGACATCGTCCAGCGTATTATGCCCGACCAGGTTTATAGTCTTCTGCCACTTCACTACCAGCGCGGCATAATTTTTAAGCTTCTGAAGAGTTTCACGTGAAACTCCGAAATCCGCAACCATTTGCTCAGGCTGCATGGCGCTGCCTTTTCTGAGGCTTCTTGATATAGCGCAGCAGGGCAATTACCGCCGCAGGCGTCACGCCGGGAATACGGCCCGCCGCACCCAGCGTTTCCGGCCTTACCTGCTCCAACTTGTTCCGCACCTCATTGGACAGACTTCCCACCGCGGCATAATCCAGGTCCTTGGGTAGCCGCAGCGCCTCGTCCTTTTTAAAGGCTTCGATATCCGATTCGTGTCGTTCCATATACCCGGCATACAGCGCATCACATTCCATCTGTTTCCGGATCTCAGGCGCGATTGCATTCAACTCCGGCCAGCGCGAAGCCAGCTGCTCCCAGCTAACATGATTAAAGCTGAGCAGCGCCCCGGCATCGCGCCGCACGCCATCTTTATTCACTTTAATATCAAAGACTTCGAGTTCATTCGGAGTCGCCTTCAGGCCGGCCATCATCTCCCGCGCCACCTTGATATCCCGGGATTTTTGCCCCCAGAACCCGGCCCGCTCAGTCCCCACGCAGCCAACCTTGAGCCCTTTATCTGTCAGGCGCTGGTCGGCATTATCAGCCCGCAAACGCAGGCGGTATTCCGCCCGGCTGGTAAACATGCGGTACGGCTCAGGCGCCCCGCGCGTGGTGAGATCATCGATCAGCACGCCTATATAGGCCTCCGATCGGTCAAGCGTGAATGTATGGACTTCACGTGGATCAGATCCCGCCAGCAGCGCCGCATTGATTCCGGCCATCAATCCCTGCGCCGCCGCCTCTTCATAACCGGTCGTGCCGTTAATCTGTCCGGCCAGGAACAACCCCGGCACGCGCCGGCTCTCGAGTGTCGATTGCAGATCGCGCGGGTCGCAATAATCATATTCAATGGCGTAACCCCACTCCTGGACAGTGACATTTTCGAGCCCTGGGATCGAACGGATATATTCATCCTGAACCTCGATCGGTAATGAGGTTGAAATACCGTTCGGATAAACCGTCGGAGTGTCGAGACCTTCCGGTTCCAAAAACACCTGGTGGCGGGTCTTGTCAGCAAAGCGCGTGACCTTGTCTTCAATCGACGGACAATAGCGCGGACCGGTCCCGGAAATCTGTCCGGAATACATCGCCGAGCGATGGATATTGTTGCGGATAATCTGGTGAGTCTTTTCTGTCGTATAAGTAATGTGACAGGGAATCTGTGCTACATCGATTCGATTCGAAGCGTACGAGAACGGTACGGGCGGGTTATCCCCTTGTTGTTCCTCAAGAATTAGCCATCTTATTGTACGTCCATCCAGCCGCGCCGGCGTACCTGTTTTGAGCCGCCCTAAAGGAAATTCGAGACGGCTCAGGGTTTCAGCCAGCGCAATGGCAGGTTTTTCACCCACCCGGCCGGCCGGAATTTTTTCATCCCCGCGGTGAATAATCCCCCGCAAAAACGTCCCCGTCGTCAAGACCAGCGCCCGGCACCCGATCACCTCTCCCGTATGGGTGACCAGTCCGCGTATATGCCCGGCACCGTCAAGATCGATATCCTCGGCCGCCGCCTCGACCAGCGTCAGGTTGGGGTAGTCCTTAAGCATATCCTGCATCGCCTCGCGGTAAAGACGCCGGTCGGCCTGGGCCCGCGGTCCGCGTACAGCAGGTCCCTTGGACGCATTCAGCATACGGAACTGGATCCCGGATCGATCAATCACGCGGCCCATCAAACCATCGAGCGCATCGATCTCCCGCACCAGGTGGCCCTTGCCGAGCCCGCCAATCGCGGGGTTGCACGACATCACACCGATCGTATCCATCTTGTGCGTCAGCAACGCCGTACGCGCACCCATGCGCGCCGCCGCCGCCGCCGCCTCGCAGCCCGCGTGCCCGCCGCCTACAACAACCACATCAAAATTCCCTGTCATGGCGTGGATATATACAGAAAACGGCGTAAAATGCCACTTTTACGCAATAATTGACATATTTAGATAATACATATATATTTTCATAAGAAAAACAAACAGAGAAGCGCCAAAATGTCCAGCTCAGTCCAATCCCACATAGATAACGCACGCATAGCCTATCTGCGCCTGCAACGGACGCTTACAAACCTGCAAGGCGATAATATATACAATGAGACTGTTAAAAATTTCATGAAAGGACTGAGCCTTACATGGAACAAGGAAACGGAGTACGCCGGAAAATTTCTTGAGGAATTCAAAAACGATTTTGCGGGGCGCTGGCAGGACTACAACGAATTTCTTGAAACCCTGAAAAGAACCAATCAGTTTCGGGAAAAAGGATATGTTGCGGGCGACTTCGATAATCTCAAAATCCTGCGCACCGAGTTCAACGATAGAACTAATCTGGAAGCAAATCTTTTGAAATCGACGGATTTTTCACAGGCGGAAATTCATTTACTGACCCTGTTTTTAATCGAAGGATTCGACGGGGCGAACCCGCCAGATCCGGATAATGCGACAAAACGGGATGGCTTTGGAATTTATCGTGAGGCGCGCGCTCGCCTCGCAACGCTTGCCAAGCATCAGGGAATTGACAATAAACCTTATTGGTTTGCCCTGCTGCAGGACATATTCAAGGATACAAAGGGCAACCCGGTAAATGAAGAGGCTCTAAAAAAATTCGAAAATATTTATGGGTCTTCGCTCGAAAATCATGAGCTGGAAATCATGAGATGGTATGGGCAAAGGCTGCCGACTTACAATAAAGAAAATGTAGTTTTTCTGGCGCTATACGAAAGAAAAAAACCTGCAAATGAATAAAGTCCTTAGGCTGGGCCACCATCATTCTCGAGCTTTTCTTCAGGCAAAGCTGCTTGCGATTGTTTATTCAAAAGATTGGCGCTGACAAAATTGGCCGGTTTATTTGGGTCAGTCTTAATATCCTTGGTCAGGGCATTTTTTTGCCCGTTTTTGGCTTTAATGAACATCTCTGCAAGCTGTTCATCAGTTTTGGCAACAATGCCGGATTCACCGCCTACAACGCTACGATAAGGACTTGCAACCCATTGACGCGCTATATCATGTGGATCCCAACCTTCTTCGCCGACGAGCTCCAAAAGGCCAAGATATTCAAGAGGAAGCCCGCGCGCAAACGCCTCTGCAGGGATACAGAGAAGCTCCTCACCTAAACTACGGAAGTCCCCACGAAAAAGACAAACCAGACTATCTGCAAGTCCTGCACCGGCACCCAAAGTCATACTGGCGCCCGTATCTACTTCGCCAAAAAAATCAAGCGGCAGCATGTCAACCCAAGAGGCAACATTGCGAACGCCGTTCGTATAATATTTTATATTAGATTCGCCATTAAGGAGTCCGGTCTCTACGCCCCGATATTTGTTTGTGAACTCTTCGAATTCTTTTTCAAATTCTGGCCTCTGTTTAACCTGCTCACGATAGGGAACGGCTGCCTCTTGAGAAGAAGCATCCTGGAATTCATCATTAATATGTGGAGTCTTCGCTAAATCTCTACCCATGTTCACACCCTATTTTATTTCTTATTTATTGATTACACTCAGTATACATATTTTGGGGATAAGCCACAAAGATTTGTTGAATTATTGTTATAAATCAATAGCTTAAAAAACTTACTTTCCAATACAAAAGTCGCGGAAAATCACGTCCAGCAGGTCCTCGGGCGTCACCCGGCCAGTGATCCGCCCGGTAGCCCGTATGGCAAGGCGCAAATCCTCGGCGGCGAGCTCGGGCAGCGCGGCGGTGCGGCTGCGCCGGAGGGACGCCAGG
>JBQTJN010000047.1:0-4490 GCA_052387095.1 Alphaproteobacteria bacterium | reverse complement strand
CGTCCAGCCCTACATAATAGTCCACTACGTTCTTCATTCCGATCGTCTCCTGTTGCCTTGTTGATATCCTCAATACTCTACGACAGCTTATCCCTCTCTTAAGAGCGCAACTACCAGCATAGGAGGCATGAATGTATGTACAGGGCGCAAGCCTAAAGATTCATGCGGCCTCTCATATGGAAGGCTTATCAACTCCCCGATCACCAGCGAATGGGGGAGTCTCATGCCAGACGATGTTATCGGATATTATTTCAAACTGCTGCCTTACATTTTTGGCATTGCCTTCCTGTTCAGGTTTCTGGCGCGCCGCAAAATCGGCAAGGACATGGATTATATGCCGATACTGTTTTTGAATCTCAAAGCCTTTAGTCTCGGGCTGGCGGTCGGCATTGCCGTGGAGATACCGCTAGCCATCGCCACGGGCGATGAAGAGTCGGCCTATGAACTTGGCCGGGTGGTACTGTGGGCCGTGTGGGTTTGGTCATCGGCGGCGATGCTTCGAAAAGCCGGAACGCGCAGCGGCTATGACCTGGGATGGAAAGCACCGCTGGCGGTGAGCGTTTCCACCATGCTGATATTCTTTATCACCGCCATGACAATCGGGCTGGTCAGCTTTTCGCTTTTGGGGCTTTTATATTAACGAAACATCAGGATTTTGTCTTTGCGGCTTTGGCTTTCGTCCAGCGCGCCTTGACCGCCTTGCGGGCAATCTCGCTGCGCCGTTCCGGTGTCAGAGCTTCGGCCCGGGCCTTGCCGCCCTTCAATCCGCCGCGCCGACCCAAAGATACGGCGGCAGGATCTTTTCCTTCTATTTTCGCAACCAGCTGGTCTATGATGGATTTCGCCGCTTTATTAGGATCTGCCGGGGGTTTCTTTTCGCCATGCCCAAACATAAAGATTTTATACTTGAGCGGTCAAGGAAATTGATGGAATATATTATTCAAACTGAATCAGTACCAAAAGATAAGACTTATTGACATAAACAAATAATATCTATAGAAATTCAAAAAACGAAGCACTGGCAACACGAAGAGTTATTGAATGGGACGGCCCAAAAATTCCAATATAATCGAAGAATTCAATCATACCGTCCATAAAATTTTAGGGCATAACTGGGGCGGCACGGTGATTGCCAGTAAGGCAGAAGCCACTGCCATCGTAAACGACGCCTTGGCTCAGGATTTCAGACAAAACGCTGCTTTAGAAAAACCACAAGATCTCGCCACGGTCATAAGAAACGGCTGCAATGCAGCCCTGAAGGCTGTGTTAGGATAGGCTGCCGACCGCATCCATCCTCAAGCACACCGACTTATACGTCTCCGTAATCGCGGCCATGGCGAGCGGTTTTGCAATTACAGGCTCAAGCTCCGGAATAGATCCGCCCGACGCCACCGCCACCATCCGCCCCGCCGCCTTGGCGCAGGCCACGGACTGGTCATACATCCCATTTAACGCGATCGCCTTGAAAAACCCGTGGCAAAACGGCTCAATCCCGGCCACCAGATCCAGCGGCGCGTTTAAAGGCACATCATTGGCCGCCAGCCCCATGCGCCAGTCCGTGCCGGCCGGGACGCCGAGGCGCACGGCCTCCTTGGTCATGACATAGACCACCTGGTCGAGGTTTTCCGGCAAATCATTGCCCCGGAACAGGTGGCAGGTTTCGCTGTTTAAAGATAAAGCCAGCTTGCGCCCGGCAACCGCGCTTAAGGATGCAATGCAATCGCCGAGTGACCAGCCTTGCCGCACGACCTTTTGTTCAATCACGACATCGCAAAGTTCCTGCGCGGCGATTTCAAATGCCATACAGCGCGTGCCGCATTCGATAATGAGACGCAAAGACTCCGCGCGCGGATGTCCTTCTTCTTCCCACCCCGCGATGATGGCACGGAAAATATCGAGAATAAGTTCATTGAATTCGAACACGCAATCGAGCCAGTCTTCGAAGAAACTGCGTGCAATCTGGCGCCCCTGTTCTCCCACCGCGTCAATGACATGCGCGGGCGGCAGGCTGCCGGGCTTCAATGCGCCCGGTGCGGGTATGCATTCAAGGCGGCTGCCCAGTCTTTCGAACGAGGCTTGCAAGGATTCGTCGGGCTTTTCAAAAATCAGGGATGTTTCAACGAGCACTCCGGCCATTTGCTGGAGAACTTTCATGACGTCGACGCCGCGTTGCGGACATGTCGCAGTTCGGACAAGTTCCGAATACAAACGGGCACCCATATCGGGCTTGTTGGTGAGGACAAACATCAAAACCGTGAAAGATCAGGAGTGTGGATAACCGGGGAAGCGGATAGGAATCAAAGACTTAACTTGCGCCTATTTTAGTCGAAATTCTCGGATTCGTAAATGCCCCAAATATATTTTCTTTGGATCCACCCCGTAACGTCGCTGGCTTCGCCCCCCGCCTTAATCTTGCACCAGAGGGGGCCGCATTCCTCGAGTTTTACAATAACCCCCTTCTCCAGATAAGCCGCTGGCGGAGAATCTGTTTTCGGCTTTTTCAGCATGGGAAGCGTATCGGCGTCTTTGATAATTCCGGTCCGGTTTCCGGACAGCAGGGAATAAAACACCCACCCTTCATGCCCGTCTATGTCGCGGACCTTCCGCCAGTTTTCAAATTCGAGGATGATTTCCACCGGCAAACCGGCGCGGCGATACACCCATTTCACGGGGTAGTGTTGCGCTGGACCGCTGCGCACAAAAGCTTCGTCCTTGTTCAAAGACACAAAGCGCGGGATCGGGTAGCCCGTCGACCGGAACGCAGGCGGGATTTCATCTTCCGCTGCCGAGGCCGGGAGAGAAAACACCGTAAAAACCGACAAAATAAGTAAGATTTTGCGCATTGAATTCTTTTTATGATAAAAGGACGCTCATGAATCAGGACCTCAATATCATACAACAGAAGGAAGTTTCCGTCGCCCCCATGATGGACTGGACGGACCGGCATTGCCGGTATTTCCACCGCCTGCTGTCGCCCCATGCCCGGCTTTACACGGAGATGGTGACTACGGGCGCGCTGCTCCATGGCGACTGGGAGCGGCATCTGCGCTTCGACCCGGCCGAACAACCTTTGGCCCTGCAGTTGGGCGGGTCGGATGCCGCGGCACTTGCTGCATGTGCAAAGGCGGGCGAAGAGTCCGGCTATAATGAAATCAATCTCAATTGCGGTTGCCCATCCGACCGTGTGCAGGAAGGGCGCTTCGGCGCCTGCCTGATGAAAGAGCCTGCACATGTTGCGGATTGCATTGAGGCGATGATCAAATCCGTTAATATTCCCGTCACCGTCAAATGCCGCATCGGCATTGATAATCAGGACGATTTCGCGTTTCTCGATGAATTCATTAAACGCATTGCGGATACAGGCTGCGGGACCTTCATTATCCATGCCCGCAAGGCCTGGCTGGAAGGTCTCAGCCCCAAGGAAAACCGGGAAAAACCGCTACTTCATTATGAACGCGCCGCAGCCATCAAAGACAAATATCCGCACCTACGCATCATTTTAAACGGCGGTATTGCAGAGCTTTCGCAAGTGCATGAACAGCTGAAAATTTTCGACGGCGTCATGATCGGCCGCGAAGCCTACCAGAACCCGTGGTTCCTGATGGAGATTGAGAATGAGTTTTTCCCCTCACCCGATCTCGCTTTAGCTCGATCACCCTCTCCCGCCGGGAGAGGGAAGAATGCCGAAGGCATTCGGGGTGAGGGGTTCACCCGGGAACAGGTTGTTTTGAAAATGATGCAATACGCCAAACAGCAGAATGAACTCTACGGCACGCCCGTGAAATCTATCACGCGCCATATTCTCGGGCTTTATCACGGCCGGCCGCGCGGCAAGGTCTGGCGCCGCGTTTTAAGCACCCTGCCCCATAAAGACGGTGCCGACGAGTCTGTTATCTTGCGGGCCCTTGAGGTTGTAAGTCCTTCCAAGATAGAAGCCTGATTTCATTTGGTTTTTCGGCCTGTTTTGCACCTGAGCCCTCATCCGGGGTAAAATATCCTTAACGAACAAAGCGGTATAAATCGCGTTCAAAAAAAGGGTGTGCATCATGATATCAGGTCCAAAATCCACAGGTACGATTCCGGCAACTTCTCCGAGTTCACCTGCCTTCTCGCTTCCTGCTGCTTTTGGCAGGGCCAGCTTCTACGTCTCAGAAATGAATCCCGGCGCTAACGCAGCGGACCCAATGAAAAACAGTTTGCCCGGATCCCAGGCCTTCCCGGGCGGTGGCGGTTTCGACATCGGCTAGGCGTGTTCGGTTTTTTCCACGCCGTCCTGAATATCCACGTAGAATGATTCACCGCATCCGCAGCGTCCCTTTTCATTCGGATTCTTAAAGCGGAATTTCGCATTCCCCATTTCATCTTCCGCGTAATCGACCGTAATGCCAAACAGCATCCAGCTATGAATTTTAGGGATATAAAGCGATGCATCGCCCATCTGGAAAACATCATCTTTGCTTAAGGCTTCACCTGCCGGGATATATTCCATC
>JBQTJN010000046.1:0-9061 GCA_052387095.1 Alphaproteobacteria bacterium | reverse complement strand
TGGATGTATATTATCATTCGAACCTGATTGATCAGCCAGATTTACAAATTCCTTCGCAAGATCAAGGCCACCATTGAATTTCTCTTCAATGATTTCCATTCTTGACTTGTTAATATTCTCGTATTGATGGTCATTAATGAATGAACCATCACTATCGAGCGTTATAAAAACTTCAAATCCTCTGTCAAAATGTTTATTAAGGTCAACTGATTGTATATCGGGCACATCAGTCAGGCCCAGATAATCTCCGCGCAATTCCGTATTACCAAATGAACGCGAAACTGCGATAAAATTCTTTAAAGTTCCCGTAGATTTATGTTCCGTAAAAACTTTGTTTGTCTCAACAATAGTTTTTGTTTTGGGATCAAAAACATAAATATTAACCGGCGAGTCGCCGATATTACCTAAGTTCAAAATTCCTTCGCTGGAAATGCTTGCAATGCTCGCTGTGGTTCCATTGCCTAGATAATCCTCATTATTCTTGAATTTTTTACCGATACGGGTAAAAAGCTCTGCCACGTATTGCTCGTTTAAAGCAGGCGCTTTCCTGGAAACAAAAAAGCTATCTTGCTGATTTGGATAACGTGCCTTGGTAACACGTGTTGACTGCGCAGAATCGTCGTCTGTCTGATAGGACCAGATTATGGGTTTTGATTGTTCGACCATAGTTACTCCAGATATAAACCATTAATTTCAAGGTTATGTAATTAATGAGATTTTTTAGTTCTGTCAACAGAACTATGTAAAAAAAATGGTGCGCGGTGAGGGGATCGAACCCCCGACCCATTCGGTGTAAACGAATTGCTCTACCGCTGAGCTAACCGCGCATTTTTAGTGCCATGCCTTCGGTGTCTTCGGACCTCCGGTTACTCCATATTCAAAAATCTTCCCGGAAAATAAGAGCCGGGCGCCTTTTTTGCAACCCCTTTTTGGGTTACCAGGCCCCGGCTCTCATGTTATTTGCGTCAATTACTTGTTAATGGCGTCTTTCAGTTCCTTGCCGGCCTTGAATTTCGGCTGCTTGGAAGCTGCGATATTGATCGGCTCACCGGTGCGCGGGTTACGGCCTGTCGTGGCGGCGCGCGCGGAAACGGTGAATGTGCCGAAACCAACGAGGCGGACGTCATTGCCCTGCTTCAGGCTGGCCTTGATCGCATCGATTACGGCATCAACGGCTTCCTGCGCCTTGGTTTTGGAGATATCGGCTGTTTCTGCCACTTTGGCAATCAGGTCTTGCTTGTTCATAAGGACTTCCCTTCAGTTAGAGTTTGAATAAACAGGGGGCCGACGAAATGAGTTTCGGGCGGCACTCCATCAGGGAAACCCTTCTAAAACCTTGGGGTTTATCCCGTTTCTTATCGAATCTTGTAGGATGTTTTAGCGATCAGTTCAATGATGAATTACGTCGTCATCGAGGGTTTCTGCGGCTTTGCCGGGAATGGGCGCTATTTCCCCTTCGGAATCAATGGGTTTGGCTACCGGCATCTCCAGCAGGGCATGACTTAAAACTTCATCAATCGTCCCCACAGGGATGATTTTCAGGCCTTTTTTGACCTTCATGGGGATCTCAGGCAGGTCTTTTTCATTCTCCAGCGGGATCAGGACGGTGGTGATGCCGCCGCGCAGTGCCGCCAGAAGTTTTTCCTTGAGGCCGCCGATGGCGGTGACATTGCCGCGCAGATTGACCTCGCCGGTCATGGCGATATCTTTGCGGATCGGTATGCTGGTCAGCACGGACATGATGGCGGTGACCATCGCCGCGCCGGCGGATGGGCCGTCCTTCGGCACCGCGCCTTCGGGCACGTGCACGTGGATCTGTTGTTTCTTCAGCTGTTCGTAATCAATGCCGTATTGCCGCGCGCGCGATTTGATCAGCATCTCGGCGACCGTGACAGATTCTTTCATCACGTCTTTCAGGTTGCCGGTCGTTGTCACTTTACCGTCCTTGCCGGGCATGGTGACAGCCTCGATCGGCAGCAGGTCGCCGCCGGAGTCGGTATAGGCAAGACCGTTGACGATGCCGATACTATCTTCCTGGCCGATGCCGCCATAGCGGTATTTCCTGATGCCGGCATATTTTTCAAGATTGCGCGATGTAATGGTGACGCGCTTGCCGCCCCTCATCAGAATTTCCTTGATCGACTTGCGGCAGAGATTGGCGATTTCGCGCTCCAGGTTCCGCACGCCGGATTCACGCGTGTAATAGCGGATCAGGTCGCGCATCGCGGAATCCTTGATGGTGAATTCGCTTTTCTTGAGGCCGGCCGCTTCCATCTGTTTCCTGAGCAGGTGGCGGTTGACGATTTCAAGTTTTTCATCCTCGGTGTAACCGGAGATGTAAATGATTTCCATGCGGTCGAGGAGCGGGCGCGGCATATTCGTCAGGCTGTTAGCTGTACAGACGAACATAACATCCGAAAGGTCGTAATCGAGCTCCAGGTAGTGATCCTGGAATTTATCGTTCTGTTCGGGATCAAGCACCTCAAGCAGCGCAGATGAAGGATCGCCGCGATAGTCGTAGCTGAGCTTGTCGATCTCATCGAGCAGGAAGAACGGATTCGTGACCTTGGCTTTTTTCATGCCCTGAATGATTTTACCAGGCAGAGCGCCGATATAGGTGCGGCGGTGGCCACGGATTTCGCTTTCATCACGCACGCCGCCGAGCGACATACGGACGAAATTACGGTTGACGGCGCGGGCGATCGATTGCCCCAGCGAGGTTTTACCAACACCGGGCGGGCCGACGAAGCACAGGATCGGGCCCTTGACCTTTTTCGTGCGTTGCTGTACGGCGAGATATTCAAGCACGCGCTCTTTAACTTTTTCAAGGCCGTAATGGTCGCGGTCGAGAATCTTTTTCGCTTCCTTGATATCCTTTTTGACCCGGCTGCGTTTATCCCAGGGCACATTGACGATCCAGTCGAGATAATTGCGCACGACCGTGGCCTCAGCCGACATCGGGCTCATTTGGCGCAGTTTCTTCAATTCGTGCCTGGCTTTTTCGCTGGCTTCCTTCGAGAGACCGGATTCGTTGATTTTCTTTTCCAGCTCGCCCATTTCATCGAGGCCGTCTTCGCCCTCGCCGAGCTCCTTCTGAATCGCCTTCATTTGTTCGTTGAGGTAATATTCGCGCTGGGTTTTTTCCATCTGGCGCTTGACCCGGTTACGGATGCGCTTTTCCACCTGCAGCACGCCAATCTCGCCTTCCATGAAGCCGTAGATGCGCTCAAGCCGTTCGGAGGTGTTGGCGATCTCCAGCAATTCCTGCTTCTGATCGATTTTCAAAGACAGGTGCGAAGCGATCGTGTCCGCCATTTTCGAGGCATCCTCGATCTGGTTAACGGAGATAATCACTTCCGGCGGGATTTTCTTGTTCAGCTTTACGTACTGCTCGAACTGTGTCGTTACAGCGCGCATCAGCGCTTCGAGCTCGTCATTCACAGGTGTAGAATCCGTGATCTTAATAATATGCGCCTCAAGATAGGTTTTATCTTTCAGGTAATTTACAATTTTTGCGCGCGCGCCGCCCTCGACCAATACCTTGACCGTGCCGTCGGGCAGCTTCAGCAACTGCAAAATCGTGCCGATGGTGCCGACTTCATAAAGC
Organism: Alphaproteobacteria bacterium; assembly: GCA_052387095.1. GTDB lineage: Bacteria > Pseudomonadota > Alphaproteobacteria > Micavibrionales > Micavibrionaceae > JBQTJN01. Next base: position 5,454 of record JBQTJN010000046.1, on the reverse strand, counting down.
TCGGCGGGACCGGGATCGTCATGGCTCGGGGATTTCTGGGTAACCAGAAAAATCTTCTTATCCGTGTGCATGACGTGCTCGAGCGCCTGGACCGATTTTTGACGGCCGACAAACAAAGGCACGATCATGTTCGGGAATACAACGATGTCCCGCAGCGGCAGAACGGCATACGAATCGCTTTTAGATGCGCTGGGCGTGCTGCTTAACATGGGAGGAGTCCTTTATTTCTATTTCTCTGGCGCATTCTAATCATAGTAAAAACACTTCGTTAACAAGAGGTAAAGGCCGGGTGTTTCACCTTAGTATATTGTGGGACGGAACAGGCAGAAAATCAACCCTACCCTGCTTTCTCCGCAAAAGCGGGGAATACAGCTTATTACAATTTATTTTTTCTTGTCGTCATCACCGCCGCCGATCGGCAGGGCGTCAGGCCGGGCCTCGACAACCTCGTCGATCAGGCCGAATACCTTGGCTTCGTCGGAGCTCATGAAATTGTCGCGATCCATCGCCTTTTCGATCATCGCGAGCTTCTGGCCCGTATGATAAACGTACAGTTTGTTCAAACGTTCCCGCAAGCGCAGGATTTCGCGTGCCTGAATTTCAATGTCGGTCGCCTGGCCGCGCGCGCCGCCGGAAGGCTGGTGCACCATGATACGGGCATTCGGCAATGCAAAGCGCTTTCCTTTTGCACCGGCCGCAAGCAAAAGCGATCCCATCGAAGCTGCCTGACCAATACAAACGGTTGAGACATTCGGCTTGATATATTGCATCGTGTCGTACATCGCGAGCCCGGACGTTACAACGCCGCCGGGGGAGTTAATGTAGAACGCGATATCTTTTTTCGGATTTTCGGATTCCAGAAACAAAAGCTGCGCGCAGATCAAGCTTGAGACGGCGTCATGAACTTCGCCGGTCAGGAAAATGATCCGCTCCTTCAGCAGGCGGGAATAAATATCGTAAGCGCGCTCGCCGCGGTTGGTCTGCTCGATAACGGTCGGCACCAGGTAATTATTGTAGACTTCAATCGGATCGCGCTCGGTCATTTTCGTATTTTTCCGCTTTTTAGAGGGTCAGTGATTTGAACCATTAGTTTGAAATAGATAAGGTTTTTGAGACTAACCGACAAGGGCAGGCCTGTTCAAGCCCCCCGATGCCTTAAACCCTGTAAAAATTATGGGAATGCTTATTTCTTCGCCGGTTTTTTGGCTTTCGTGGATTTTTCGTCGCCATCCTTCTTCTTGGCGCCGTAAGGCTCTTCTTCCTCAAGCATCTTCATCAGAGCTTCAGAGGTCGTTTCTTTCCCGGTTACTTCGGACAGCTCAAGAATATAGTCAACGACCTTTTCCTCGAAAAGCGGCGCGCGCAGGGATTCCAGCGCATACGGGTTCTTGGAATAATATTCGAAGACATCCTTTTCCTGACCGGGGTAACGCTGTGCCTCCACGATGACGGCGCGTTGCAGTTCGGGATCGGCGACCTTGATGTTGTTCTGGTTGCCGATCTCGGCCAATGTCAGGCCGAGGCGCACGCGGCGCTCGGAAATTTGCTTGAGCTCTTCTTTTTCCACATCGGAGAGTGCGCCTTCCTTGCCCTGGCGCTTCTGATCCATTTCGATCTGCTGCAGGACGTTATTATATTCGAGATCGACCATGCCGGCCGGCACTTCGAATTTATGGGTGTCATCGAGGTAATCGAGCAGTGATTTTTTCAGCACCATGCGGCCCTGACTGTCCAGCTCCTTCTGCAACTGTTCGGCAATGGCTTTCTCAAGCGCCTTCAGGTCATCAAGACCGAGCGATTTTGCGAATTCGTCATCGATCGTGGCTTCCGAATCTTCATGGATTTCGTGAATATCAACACCGAAGATCGCCGAGCGGCCAGCGAGTTCTTTCGCGCCGTAGTCTTTCGGGAAGTCTAGCTTCACTTCGACTTTCTCGCCAGTTTTCTTGCCTATCAACTGATCTTCAAAGCCCGGAATGAACTGGCCTGAGCCCAGTTTCAGGCGGTGGCCATGCGCGTGCATGCCGGGATGTTCCTTGTTGTCGTCCGCCGTGCGGCCATGGAAGTCCATGACCAGCGTGTCGCCCTCTTTTGCGGCGCGCGCAGTTTCGATCTTTTTCGTGCTGCCCTGGTTTTTGGCGATCCGCTCGAGCGCGTCGCGAACCGATTTATCATCCGGCTTGGCAGTGAGTTTTTCGAATTTGGCGCCTTTAAAGCTCCTGATTTCGATTTTGGGAAGAACCTGCACTTTCATCGTGTAGATCAGATCCTCGCCTTCATCGAAGGTTTTGACTTCGATATCCGGACGCAGCGCGGCGCGCAGGTTGCGGTCTTTCAGGACTTTTTCGGAAGCATCATTGACGGCCTTCTCCAGCACCTCGCCGAGCACCGCCTTGCCGTATTTTTGCTTGAGCAATTTGAGCGGCACTTTGCCGGGGCGGAAGCCGGGCATTTTCATTGTTTTGCCGACTTCCTTGAGTTTAACATCAACGAGGCTGTCTATATCCGTAGCTGGAATAGTGATTTCCATCTCATGGCTCAGGCCTTCATTTTTCAGTTCTCTGACTTGCATTGATGTCTCTTAATCCTTTTAACTTTTAATTATTATGGTGCGGGTAGAGGGACTTGAACCCCCACGGGTCACCCCGCCAGAACCTAAATCTGGTGCGTCTGCCAATTCCGCCATACCCGCTAGATCCGGCTGTACTAGGTAAACAATAATAGGGCGGAGGGCAACGGTTTTCAGGGCACATTTATTTTCTATAACAATAAAGTATGGAAAGTAATATGCTGATCTAACTAGTAATTTATTGACATAGTCTAAATTTTTCTGGTAAATAGCGCCTAAATTCAAACATTTTATATTATTTAGAGTTCAATGGATAAAGCTCTCGCCCTAAGCGCTTTTACGAAGAAGCTGAAGCACTCACATAACCAGCTGAGCCGGTCGGAAACCGGATATACTGTCATAACCCAGTCCGTGGGGGGTGACGTTTATAAGTATATCGCTGTTTTAAATTCTCACATGGTCGCGGAGAATGGTAAGGAAGTCCTGGATATTTCAACCATAGCCAAAGACATCTCGGCAGCGAAAGTACCCTCACCTCACAATATTTTTCCAGCACTGCAAAAAAATCTCCCTCTTCTTAAAGCCGGCGAATACATACGTGTCCAGTTTCTTGAGCAGGAGGATATTATTCTTCTCCGGCCCGACGACATGAATCTCGTGACGGATCTGAAGGGCGGGATCGCCACGGTAATACAGGGGGCAAAAAATATGCCCGAACATATCAACCTTGCCACTTTTCGTCCGAATGCGGACCTGATTTTTATGGCGCTGGCCGACGATGCTTCCTGGCGGAGCATCACGGTTATGCTTGATGGTCAAAGAGCCGTTAAAATTGCATCGTCCATGCAGGATTACAATTTTTCTGATAAAAGACAAGGTGCCGTATCTCTCGATACATCCATAAGAGAAATCAGCCTTGGATTGCAAGAGGAGGCCTTTGATTCTTTCATGAACGGGATCACGGACGAGAATTTTCGCCGTCTGTCTGTCGAGCCTTACGGAGATTTTTTCGTGACAGTGGGTAAACACCCGGAGCCCGTGGTGCAACCCTTTAGTGTGCGGGCTATGCAGAAACAAAAATCCTTGTTCCGGGGTAAGGATTACGAGAACGGTCGTGTCTGGAACTCTTTGAGCCCCTCGCTTCGGGAAGTCAATAAAACGAATGAAATAGGTATTATCCGTGACCAAAGTAACCAAATAGAGGCTTATGCCCTGCCGGCGAGTTATGCCAAGAAAATTACAGCCGCCAAATTGACTGTAGAAGAACTCGACGAAAAACATTTTGTTAAGACCCGGACACAGTGGCTGGCAATAATGGAACCTCACAACGGGATTCTGCTTAACCCTGCTAATGCGGGGAATGAAGGTATTTATATTCTTCCCCCCACTATTGATGGAAGCTTTGTCCAGGCGATCAGCAAAGCGCAGGTTGTACGTTTCTTGGGGCCAAAACCAGGAGGCCATCAAAAAACCACCGCTGCTTCCCAATTGGGCGACGTAGTCGCAAGCGCAGAACAAAACTTTGAAATTATAAAACACCTAAAATGCTTTTCCTTGGAAAATTTTAGCAAAGACATTGCAGAATGTTTTTTAGAAATAAACAATCAGAATATATTCAAATCCATTCATAATACAGAAGGCAAAACCATTGCTGTCCTGGCGCCATTAAGTGCGGCAGATTATGTGGGAGATGTCGATAAAAGCACCACTCTTGAAGATTTTGCGACAGGGGTAGAACAAAGGCTAAGTGACATCAACGAAGATTCTGTTTTTGTTGTCATGAAGAAAGGTGATTCTGAGCTTGGCTTCATATTACCAGCCTCTGCCGAAGAGGCGGTTGTTGCAGAGCTTGAGGATAAAGATCTCATCATCGAAAGGAAGCCAATCGAGGAGGTCGTTCAGACTCCGAGACTATCCACACCGACGAAAATCAGGAAAAGCATACCGGAGTTCTTAAGCAGTCTAAGAGACAATGAGTTTTGCATCGTGCCTTTGGGTTCTGCTGGAAATGAGGATGTTCCTCCCCTTGTCCTGGTCAATGCTGCCATGGCGCTCAAAATACAATCCGAAGTCGAGGGCGAGCTTCAGAAAGAGTCTCAGAATGTTCTTAGCGAGGTCAATTCATTCTGGGTTTCTTTCTCAAAATCCCTGGAGAGAATAACGCTTTTAACTAAAAAAGAGCGCGGAAAATACAATCCTCGTGAAGCCGGCAAAACCGGCGTTTGGGGCTTTGATCGTGAGGAGGTTGTGGTTGCGGCAGCGATCCCTGCTAATTTCCATTCGCCGCGCATCAGGAAACTTATTTTCGGCGACGAGAATTTTGATGTGCAGAAATATTTGAAATCTGCTGAAAACAAACCGGGGGCCAGAAACGGCTCTCCGCCCGCCCGCTTTACCAAAAAATTCTTCCATGGGGACTCACCTCCAACAATCGATATTGTTAATGACGTTAAAAAATATGAAGCACTTATCAATGAAAATGGATTGCCCGTTCGGACGACATTCAGAAAAAATGAGGACATGATTTTTCTTCCGGCAAAATATGCGCCATATCTTTTAGGTCTTGGCGCAGAGAAGGAGGAGTATTTTAGCGATAATTTTAGGAAGAATATTGCATCTATCCGTAAGGGATTCGATTCCCAGACTGTTATTCTGCTGAAAATCGGCGGCCAGGGATATAACCCTGATGAAGTGAAAATGGTTGTGGTAAAAAATCCATCTGCTGAGATTATCGCGGCCTTGTTACACGCCCGGGAAGTTTTAGACGCGAAGGCTGAGCCTGTGAGTCTGGTAAAGGCGAAGAAAGGTCGGCCTGACAAGGATGTTGTTAAAGATGAGAAGAATACACAACCTAATAAGCCAGAGGCTAAAACTAATATACCTGA
>JBQTJN010000045.1:0-30445 GCA_052387095.1 Alphaproteobacteria bacterium | reverse complement strand
CGGTATCCGCACCGGCACGAATGTCGGCGAGGCGAAGGCCATGTGCCCGGGCCACAAATGCGTGCTGGCGCATCACGATCTCTATGTCGATTACCATGAGCGGATCATCGCGGAAGTCGCGAAGCACACGCCGATCAATAAAATCTGGTCTATCGATGAATTTTCCAGCCGCCTGCCGCCCGGGCGGCGCACACCTTCGAGCGCCACCGACGTGGCGCGGCGCATGAAAGTAGGTATCTGGAAAAATATTGGCGAACATATTAACTGTTCCATAGGCGTGGCGCCGAACAGCCTGCTCGCGAAAATGGGCACTGACATGCAAAAGCCGGACGGGCTGGTGATCCTGACACAGGAAGATCTGCCTGGGCGGCTGCTGGATCTGAAGCTCACCGATATACCCGGCATCGGTCACAACAGGAAGCGGCGGCTGCAAAACGCGAATATTCACAACATGGAAGATTTCTGGAACATCTCGCCGAAGCACGCCCGAAAAATATGGGGCAGCGTGGAAGGAGAGCGCTACTGGTACTGGCTGCACGGCTATGATTTCGAGCGGCCGGAGACAGGGACACGCACGATGATCGGACACAGCCGGATGCTGGATACGAATCTGCGCTCCGCAGAAAGAGCACGGCTGATGGCGCGGCGCCTTCTAGTCAAGGCGACTTACCGCCTGCGCCGGCAGGGATATTATGCCGGGGCGCTTTATTTCAGCGCGCGCACGGTCTCGGGTTATCGCTGGGGCGGAGAAATGAAATTATCTCCGGCGCAGGACCCGTTCACATTCCTGCAGGCGCTGGACCGGATCTGGGATGAGATGATGGCGCATTTCGAGGGCGGTCCGCCGTTGCGGTTTAAGAAGGTTGCCGTGATTTTTCACGGGTTGCGGACGAAAGACCAGATCACCGGGGATTTACTTGAAACGAGCAACCCGGCGCAGATAAAAATCAGTGAGAAACGCGAAGCACTGGCGAGCGCGCTCGACGCCCTGCAGAAAAAATATAAAAAAGAAACGGTGTGGCTGGGCGTGACGCCGGGCACCATCGCCGGTCATGTCGGCACCAAAATCGCGTTCAACCGCGTGCCTACCCAAGAAGAATTCTGAGGCTGATGAAATTTTACCCCCCAAATTTGCGCGCATGCTCAGCTTTGTGATATAAGTAAATTATAAATTACTTAAAAAATTGTAGTTATTGAACTCTTGGGAACGCATCTTTGGGAGGTGAGGACGTATTACGTCTGCATCTATAATCCAGTCAAAAATCCATTTTGACTTAGCCCGCCGTTATTTTTCGAAGATCGATACAAGAAAGTACTTGACGGTCGCAGGGCATGGGCTTCTGGCCATGGGCGGGCTCGGGCTGTTCATTGCCAGTCTCGCCTCGGGTTTCAGCGGTATCGGCAAAATGATCACGGGCGGACTCAATTTCGCACGGAATTGCTGGCAGATCGCTTTGTTCAGCCAGTCGGATAAAAAAGATTTCGAGGCCAACCAGGCAGCCTCCAACACGGTTTCCGCCCTGACAAATCTGCCGCAGATGGTCAGCGGGTTTCTCACGGACAAATGGGTCGATATTGTCGCACCTGCGCTCATGTCGAGCATGTACGGCCTGCGCGCCTATATCTACTGGGAAAAAGCAAAAGGTAAAGCGCACGAGATTGAACAGCAATTCCCGCTCGCCGGAAAACTGACCCGCAACTTCGGCGAGGTTGCTGGAAAAGCCGCTCTCTTTCTTTACGATTATAAATATATGATTCCTGGCACTGTCATGACGATCCGCGGAATTATCCAGGGGCTGGAAAATCCATGGACCGGCGCCGCCTTCAGCACAGCAGGCCTGCTTATGCTCTATGTTGATTTCAATGATCATGCCATGGCAATGCAGCAAAAATCTGAAAAATCCTCATCTTATTTCACGCCTGCGCCAGTCTGAGTGTCGTCGGACACTTGCTGGCATGGGAGAAAAACTCTATTCTCCTGCCTTATGAAGACATCCGCATCGATACTGGATTTTATCGGCAATACCCCCCTGATCGAACTGACGATGTTCGATACTGGGCCGTGCCGCCTGTTCATGAAACTGGAGGGGCAGAACCCGGGCGGTTCGATCAAGGACCGGATCGCATTGTCAATGATCGAGGCGGCAGAAAAAGACGGCCGTCTCAAGCCGGGCGGTACAATTGTCGAGGCGACGGCCGGCAATACCGGGCTGGGTCTGTCACTGGTTGCCGCCATCCGTGGTTACAGAGTCATACTTGTCGTGCCGGATAAGTTCGCGAAGGAAAAAGTCGTGCACTGCGAAGGGCTCGGCGCGAAGGTGATCTGGACGCGCTCGGACGTCTCCAAGGGGCACCCCGAATATTACGCCGATATGGCAAAAAGAATTGCAAAAGAGGAAGGCGCGTTTCATACGGACCAGTTCAACAATCCCGACAATCCGGCTGCACATATTAAAACCACGGGACCCGAGTTGTGGAAACAGATGGAGCAGGATATCGACGCCGTCGTCTGCGGCATCGGATCCGGCGGTACGATCGGCGGCTTAAGCCGCTATTTCAAGGATCTTTCACCCAAGACGGAGATGATTTTAGCAGATCCCGCCGGAGCGACCGTCGCCTCGATGGTCAATGGCGAACCCTTGCCCCCACCGCACCCGTTCAAGGTTGAGGGAATCGGCCAAGATTACGTGCCCGGCAATGTCGTGCTTGAATTGATCAAAAAAGCCTATACGATTTCCGACGATGAAAGCTTCGCCGCCGTGCGCGCCTTGCTGGCAAAAGAAGGCCTGCTGGCGGGGACATCGACAGGAACATTGCTGGCGGCTTCGTTGAAATACTGCCGCGAGCAGGAAGAACCGAAACGCGTTGTGACCTTTATGTGTGACCGCGGTGAGAAATATTTAGGCAAGATTTTTGCGGAAGAGTTAAAATGAAAAAAACAAAATTCTCCACACGCTGTATTCATGGCGGCCAGGCCCCTGACGCCGAAACTGGCGCGGTTTCGGTACCGATTTACCAGACCTCGACTTACGCGCAGGCAGCACCAGCCGAGCATAAGGGTTTCGTCTATGCGCGCGGACACAACCCGACGCGTTTTGCGTTTGAACGCGCGCTGGCGGACCTGGAGGACGGTACGCATGGCTTTGCTTTTGCCTCCGGCATGGCGGCGACAGCGGCGGTACTCGATTTATTGCCCGCGGGCGCACACATTATTGCCTGCGACGATCTTTACGGCGGCACGTACCGGCTGTTCGAGCGCATCCGCAAGCAAACATCCGGCATTGAGGTGTCGTATATCGACATGACGGTGCCGGGTGCGCTGGAGAAGGCGATTACCGGCGAAACGAAACTGATCTGGATCGAAACACCGACCAATCCGCTGATGAAAATCATTGACCTCGATTATGTGGCGGCACTCGCGCGCAAACATGGAATTTTAAGTGCGATCGATAATACCTTCGCGACACCTTTCATTCACAAACCTTTGAATTTCGGTTTTGGTATCGTCATGCATTCGGCAACGAAATATCTGAGCGGGCATTCCGATCTGATCGCGGGCGCATTGATTGTTAAAGATAATGATCTCGCTGAGCGCATCAAATTTATTCAGAATGCGGCGGGAGGCATTCTCGGCCCGTTCGATTCCTACCTCGCCCTGCGCGGGATCAAGACGTTGGCCTTGCGCATGGAGCGCCACTGCGCGAACGCGGAAATAATCGCTGCGTGGCTGGAAAAGCACCCAAAAATAGAGCGCGTGCTCTACCCGGGACTGGCCAGCCATCCCCAATATCCACTCGCGAAAGAGCAGATGCAGGGTTTCGGCGGCATGATTGCGGTTCATATCAAGGGCGACCTCGCAGCGACGCGTAAAATGCTGTCCTGGTGCAAAATTTTCACGCTGGCGGAAAGTCTTGGGGGCGTTGAAAGCCTGATCCAGCATCCGGCCAGCATGACTCATGCCTCGGTTCCCAAAGAGAACCGCGAAAAAATCGGCATCAGCGATAATCTTGCCCGGATTTCCATCGGCATTGAAGACGCAGACGATCTGATTGCTGACCTTGAGCAAGCGCTCGCTTCCATATAATAAACAGGCGCTTCCCCCGCGAAAGCGGGGGTCTCTTACAAATGAAGATCCCCGCTTTCACGGGGAAAACATTAGAGTTTAATTTTCAGGAAATTAAGCCTGGCTGCCGGCGTTTCCGGAAATGAAATCTGGCCCAAGGCCCAGCGAGATGCTGGAGCCTTTCAGCGCCGTGGCGACTTCTTTCGCAGCTTTTTCGGCTTCCTGCTGATTCAGCGCTTTGACAGAGATTTCAACCTTGTCTTCGGTGCCGCGCGTTTCTCTTTTGCTTTCGCTCTGGCGCGCTGTCTCAACGGAGCCTTTCCCCGTGATGACATTCGGCACCCCTAAACCCTTGATGGACTCAATCATATTTACAACCCCTGTTATTTTTTCAACCCAGCCTTTATTTTACCATAAGGGTGAATCAAAGGATACTACTAATTAAAACCCTGATTTCCTTGAATAATATATGTTCCAAAAGGGCCGGATTATGCCCCGCTTTTTCGATTTTTTGCATATATAATCCAGCCAGTTTCTGCATGGCTTTCAGGTACCGCGATGGCGTCCGCACCTCCCGGGTAAAATGCGCGGCGATATTATGCACGCACGCATCGACAGGCATAAATCTTCGCCCCTGGCTTTCATGAAACGGTGCGGCGCGGAGCAGCCCGGCCAGTGCATAATTCACCGAAACAATTTTTACCGATGGATGATCGGGATCACCGCCGATCACGCGCATGCATAATTTCGTCAGCGGCGTCGAAGTTTTATCCGCATAATCGAGGAAAGACTGAGCATCTCCATGCGGCTTATCCTCCATGTCAAATTCACGCACGGCAATCAGGGTTTCAAAATCTACCATTGGTAAGTTATAAAGACTGATCGCCCAGGCGAGCTCTGTCACAATCGGGTGTTCCGGCGGCGCGATGTCTTCATAAATTCTCTGCAGGGCCTCGCGCCACCATTGCAGGCGGATGCGCCCGAGCAGCGGCTCGCTGACGGTTTCGCGGGCGCGCGCGATTTCGTAATTAAAGGCAAACAATGCCCACAATGCTTCGCGGGCAGATGCCGGCGCCATCAAGGACAGCAGAAACCGGTCCGGGTCATGCTCCCGCACCGTTTTACCGCAATAGCTAAGGGTGTTTTTTATCATTTTCCTGAACTTATTTCCCACCTTGAGAATTTCCGCAGACAGACTAGATTAAAGGCGAGATAATTCAAAGCAGGAGATTGCCATGACGTTTACGCTCCCCGAACTCCCCTATGCATATGATGCGCTCGGCCCTTATATGTCTAAGGAAACGCTTGAGTTCCATCATGACAAGCACCACAAGGCCTATGTCGATAAAGGCAATGAACTGATCCAGGGCACAGGGAAGGAAAATGCCAGCCTCGAGGAAGCCATGGTCTGGGCGTTCAAAAACAACCCGAAACTCTTCAACCAGTTGGGTCAGCACTACAACCATATTCATTTCTGGCACTGGATGAAACCTACAAAAGGGGGGGACAGCGGCGGCAAGAAGCTTCCGGGCAATCTTGAGAAAAAAATCACCGGGGATCTCGGCGGCTTCGATGGTTTTCGCAAAACCTTCATTGAAAAAGGCGTCGGACAGTTCGGCTCCGGCTGGGTCTGGCTGAGCTCCGACAATAAAACCGGCAAGCTGGAAATTTCCGGTTCACCGAACGGCGAGAATCCGCTGGTGCACGGCAAGACGCCACTGCTTGGTTGCGATGTGTGGGAGCATAGCTATTACATCGACTACCGCAATGCGCGTCCCAAATATCTTGAGGCGTTCGTGGATAATCTCGTAAACTGGGATTATGTCGGACAGTTATTTGAAGCTGGACCGGTTAAGATCGCAGCCTGAAATTGAGCTTTGAAAGTTAAGTTAGCTATCGACTTAAGTTTTGCAACATAACTGATAATTCGGAAAGTTGCGTTACTGCGATTCCACAGGGATATGTCGGCCCGCAGGATTTTGCAAGCAATCTGCGGCTTGTCGCCGTATAAAGTTCTGAAAAGTTTTCAGGTATATATTCCACGCCTGCAATCGTAGAAAAATCTTTCGTCAGCGGATTGACCAAACTCATATAGCGTTTGATCCAGCCATGCTCCAAGCCTTTAAAATTTTCCAAGCGGTAGGAAAGCTCTTCTACGACTTTATCGCCACGTATTTTCTTTCTTCCGGATCGGCTAAATTCCAAGTCGTCAGAAAAATCTTTTTCATATCTTTAACGGCAGAATTGAAGAGAAAAATTTCGTTAAGCCCGAAAATATTTACCGGGTGCAGATTTTCGACAGCTTTAGTAAAATCATCAATTACAGCATTTCTCATGAAATTTTCTTTCTTTGAAATACTTTTTTATTATAGAAACTGCTATATGTCAATTTAAATTGGTATCAAAGCTACCCTAACATGCCGCCCTTCGGCCATCAGGACATTGAAGGTGCGGCAGGCAGCGCCGGTATCCATCGTTTCAATAAAAAGTCCTTTTTCTTTAAGGGCTTTTTTCATGTCAGTGTTCAGGAAGATTTGTTTGGCGCCGGTGCCGAGCAAAATCACGTCCGGTTTTTCAGTATTCAGAATATCAAAATCGGATGCCAGCAGGCTTTCCATCCCTGAAACATCCCACCGTGCAACGCGCTCCGGGAATACGATCACCGGCCCGTCATAGGTTTCATTGCTGATGCGGAATGTGCCGGCTTTATAACTCTGGATGATCTGCCTGCCTTGCGGAATGAGAGGCGTAATATCCATGATGTTTAGGCCGCCTGCTCCGCGCCCGCGGTTTTCTTCTTGCGGACGCCGAGATAATAAAGCGACGGTGACGACACGAAGTATGAAGAGTGCGTGCCGATCAGGATACCTAGGAACAGTGCCGAGACGAAGCTGCGGATAACTTCGCCTCCGAACATATAAAGTGCCGTCAGCGCCAGCAGCGTGGAGCCCGATGTCATAAGCGTGCGCGGCAACGTTGAATTGATGGACCAATTAATCACCTGGTCCATCGGCATTTTCTTGTATTTACGTAAAGTCTCGCGGACGCGGTCGAAGATGATAATACTTTCATTGATGGAATAACCGGCCACCAGCAAAATCGCAGCGACGGTCGAGAGATCAAAATGCATCTGCGTCAGAGCGAAGAGGCCGGTAATACCGACCACGTCGTGGATGAGCGCAAGCATGGCGCCGATCCCGTACTGCCAGTTAAAGCGCACCCAGATATAGGACATGATGCCGATCATGGCGACGGCAATCGCCATCAGCGCAGCGAGTTTAAGTTCCTTGCCGACCTGCGGCCCGACATATTCGGTGCGGCGGTAATCACCAACGCCTTCGCCGAACTTGGCGTCGAGATTTTCCTGCACTTTTGTAATGGCCATTTTCTGGACATCAGCATCACCCTCCTGTTGTCCGAGACGGATGAGCAGGTCGGTCGGCGCGCCGAATTCCTGGATCGAAACTTCACCCAGTTCCAGGCTATTCAGGTCTTCGCGTATATCGGCGAGTTCGAAAGGCTGCGATATCCGCACTTCGATAATGGTGCCGCCGGTGAAATCGATCCCGAAATTAAGTCCCTTGATGCCCAGACACAGCAGCGAGCCGCCGATGATTATCAGGCTGGCCATGAAGGCATAAAAACGGTGGCCAAAGAAATCGATCTTCGTATTGTCGGGAACCAGCTGGAGAAGTTTGATAATCATGTTTTAACCCTGAATGGTTTTCGGTTTAGCCCAGCGCAGCCATGTCAGCACGATCAGGCGGGTCAGCATCAGTGAAGCGAAATAGGATGTCGCCACACCGATACACATGGTGATGGCGAAGCCTTTGATCGGGCCCGTGCCAAAGGAGAACAGAATCATGCCGGCAATGAGCGAGGTCAGGTTGGAGTCGGTGATCGTCGTGCGGGCGCGCGTATAGCCGACATCAATGGCCGACATGACGCTGCGCCCGTCGCGGAGTTCCTCCTTGATGCGCTCGAACACGAGCACGTTGGCGTCGACGGCGAGACCGATGGTCAGGACAATCCCGGCAATCCCCGGCAGGGTCAGTGTCGCCTGCAGCAGCGACATCACGGCCATAATAAGCATCAGGTTGATGATAAGGCCGACGGCCGCAAACACGCCGAAGAGGCCGTAAACGGTAATGCTCATGATAATGACGAAGAGAAGCGCCATGAGACAGGCGGTTTTACCGGCCTGCACGGAGTCGGAACCCAGTGTCGGGCCGACGGTGCGCTCTTCCACCACCTTCATCGGCGCGGGCAGTGCGCCGGCGCGCAGCAGCATGGCGAGTTCATTCGCGGACTGAACCGTGAAGTTCCCGGAGATCTGGGCCTGGCCGCCGCAGATCGGTTCACGCAGGACAGGTGCGCTCAGGATTTCATTATCGAGCACAATAGCAAAAGGTTTACTCACATTGGCACGAGAAATTTCGCAGAAACGCCGCGCGCCCGCGCTGTTGAGGCGGAAATTGATGACAGCATCGCCGCTCTGGCCGAAGCCGGGCTGGGCGCTGTTGAGCATATCGCCGGTCAGCATGGGGCGGCGAGTCACGGTCAGCTTCTGCGCGGGATCATCGGCGAAAGGAAACGTCTTGCCGCTGGCGCTGTCCTGCGCTTCAGGGACAAGGTGGAAGGTCAGTTTCGCAGTGGTGCCGATAATTTTCTTGAGCTCTTCGGCATTGGCACCCGGCGCCTGGATCAACAGACGGCTATCGCCCTGGCGCGCGATCATCGGCTCGGTCGTGCCAAGCTCGTCGACGCGGCGGCGGACAATTTCAATCGATTGCGACAAAGTCTGGTCGTAAATCACCTTGAGCCCGGCGTCGTTCATAACCGCGTCAATGGTCAGGCCGTTGGTGGAGACATCGAGATTGGGATCGGCACGGCGCAGGATTTTACGCACCGCTTCGCCGTCGCCCACATCTTTCAAAGTGATGCGCACACCTTTCGGCACTCCGCTGATCCGTGTATAAGCAATTTTTTCCTTACGCATTTCAGTGCGCATATCCTGCAGCAGGAGATCCGAGCGCTCCTTGAAGACGGAATCGATATCGACCTCATATAAAAGGTGGGCGCCGCCGCGCAGATCGAGGCCGAGATTGACCGTTTTATGCGGCATCCACGCAGGCAGGCTGGTTTCCAGCCAGTTCCGCGTATCCGGGCCCACCACGTTGGGAAGCGTATAGAGGATGCCCAGCATACATGTGGCCAGAATGAGAAAAATTTTCCAGGTGGCGATACGGGTCATCGAATTTCAGTTTCTGATGCTATTTTTTGGCTGCGGTTTTTTGATCGTTGGCGGGCTTGCCCTTAAGAACAGCCGCGTTTTTCGCGTGAATAGTCGAGCGTAGTGCCGTCACCTTCATGCCATTGCCGAGATCGACGATCATTTCATCATCATTGACGATCGTGTCGATCTTGCCGACAAGGCCGCCGCCGGTCACAACCGGGTCGCCCTTTTGCAAACCGGAGAGCATCTTGCGGTGTTCTTTAAACCGGCGCTGCTGCGGCATGATGAGCAGAACGTAAAACAAAACCACCAGCACCAGCACCATACCCATATTGAGCATGAAGGCTTTACCGGCGCTCGGCATTTCGGCGGGGCTATTGACCGGCACGCCGGGCGCCTGGATTTCAGCGGTTGTCTGAACGATATCGGAGTCTGCGGCCCAGGCCTGTGCAATTAACATGAAGATTTTCCTCTTTCTTAGGGTCGAAATTTAACAGGACAGGACTATAAACGCTTGGATTATAAAAACAAGGGCGCCCCTGAAAGCCTGAAAAATCAGTAATATTTTTGCACAAGGCGGATAAAGCCTATGCCGCAGAGAATCATGAGCCCGAAAAGAATTAAGAACATAATTTGGGAGAAGGCCGTTTCCTTGCCGAGCCCCGCCGCGGCAAACAGCAGGACGGGGATAAGGATCGCAAGGGCTATGATGATTTTCTTCTTCGTCGTCATCATCAACCCTCCAGATAGGTCTGCGGGTTAAGAGCCTCCGTGCCGCGGCGGATTTCAAAATGCAGTTGTGGCGCATCGACGGAGCCGGTCGAGCCGACCGTGCCGATCTCCTGCCCGTATTTGATCACGTCACCGCGCTTCACCTTTATATTATCGAGATGCCCGTAGGCGCTCATCCAGCGGTTTTCATGGCGGATCAAAATAAGATTACCCGATCCTTTCAGTTTGTTGCCCGCATAAACGACAACGCCATTCTCGGCGGCCTTGACCGGCGTACCTTTAGGCGCGGCAATGTTGATGCCGTCATTGTGGAAGCCGCCTTCTTTCGGACCGTAACCGGAAATCACGCGGCCATTGACAGGGCGCAGAAATTTACCGGAGGCGCGCTTCGGTGTTTTCGCAGTGATCGGGTTCTTGCGTGCGGGCTGCACGATCTCCGGCTGCGGCGGCAGCGAAGCGGTTTCATAAGGCGCGGACGCGATATCGCTTATCGGCGCCGGCGCGGCGCTTTGCCCAGGCAGCAGCGCCAGCGGCTCGCTTGTGACCTGCCCGACCTGGACGGCCTCGCCCGGCGTCGTCGGCGTCAGGCCCGGCACCGCGGCGGCATTTTGCGCGCTTATGACCGGCAGGCGGATAAGCTGGCCGGGGTTCAGCGAGTAAGGCGCGCGCAGGTTGTTGAGGTGCGCGAGTTCCGACGGGCTGGTTTTGAACATGCGCGAAACTGTGTAAATGCTGTCGCCGTGCCGCGCCGTGTATTCGTACGGGCGTGGCAGGCGCAGGCGCAGGCCGCGTACAAAACGGTATGGCGGTTGCAGATTGTTGGACATGACAAGATCGCGGATGGCGATATCATAGCGCTGTGAAATCGTCCACAACGTGTCACCGTCCTCGACTGTATGCACGCCGAGCGTGCCGACGCCTTCCGTGGAGCCGTAAGCAGAAACCGGCGCGGGCCCGCGCGTGCGCTCGAGACAGGCGGGCAGCATCAAAACGGTCAGCAAGAGTATGAAAAAACGCGCTTTATTCATGGCCGGCATTGTACACGCAAATGTCCCGGGCGAGTAGATGTGTTTAAAAAATATTGTCATCCCCGCGGCACGCGCAGCGGGCATTAACAGCGGGGATCCGGTAAAGCGCGCGGCTTTGCTGCGCACATCGAAATTGCCAGA
Source organism: Alphaproteobacteria bacterium (assembly GCA_052387095.1). Lineage (GTDB taxonomy): Bacteria > Pseudomonadota > Alphaproteobacteria > Micavibrionales > Micavibrionaceae > JBQTJN01. The sequence goes on along the minus strand of JBQTJN010000045.1, from coordinate 19,245 downwards.
CCCCCGCCTTCGTGGGGGTGACATTTTTTAAATTGATCTGTTTCCTTTTTTCTTTTCTGCGTCTTCTTCGCCGCTCTTCGCCATATCCGGCAGCAGCGGCACGAAACGCACTTTCATGAGATCTTTAACGGAATAGGCATCATCGGATTCCTTTTTATAACGGCGCAGAACCTGCGCCCCGCTCTCCCCCACCGGGATAACAAGAAGCCCGCCGACTTTAAGCTGGTCGATCAGGGCCTGCGGCGGCTTTTCGCGCGCGGCGGCCGTGACAATGATCTTGTCGAATGGCGCCTGCGCCGGCCAGCCGAGCATGCCGTCAGCGGCCAGTGTCGTCACGTTGCGCAGTTTTAAAGATTCAAGGCGCTTTTCGGCCTCATCTCTCAAAGGTCTATGGCGTTCGATCGAATAGACGCGGCGGCAAAGATGTGCAAGGACGGCCGTCTGGTAACCACAGCCCGTGCCGATCTCCAGCACCTTGTCGCGGTCCGTCACTTCGAGCACCTGCGTCATCGCGGCGACGATATAAGGCTGACTGATGGTCTGACCGCAGGCGATGGGCAGCGCGATATCATCCCAGGCCTGGTCCTTCACGGCTGCCGGCACGAATTCATGACGCGGCACTTTTTCGATCGCCGAAAGTACGCGCGTGTCTGTAATGCCTTGGTTGCGCAGCTGCATGACAAGACGGATGCGGCGGTTGATATTCTGTGTGTTCATTTATTTAACCGACAGGATTTTTTCCAGCCCGCCCATATAGGGTTTAAGCACCTCCGGCACAAAGATGCCGCCATCGGCAGAATCATAGTAATTTTCCATGACCGCGATCAGCGCGCGGCCCGCGGCGACGCCGGAGCCGTTTAATGTATGGAGGAAGCGCGTGTCTTTGGCCCCCTTAGCCTTTGTGCGCGCATTCATGCGCCGCCCCTGAAAATCCCCACAATTCGAACAGCTGGAAATCTCGCGGTAGCGCCCCTGCCCCGGCAGCCAGACCTCTATGTCATAGGTCTTGCGCGCGCCAAACCCCGTATCGCCGGCGCACAGGACCAGCGTACGGAACGGCAGACCGAGTTTCGCCAAAATCTTTTCCGCGCATCCCGTCATGCGCTCGTGCTCGGCTTCGCTATCCTCGGGTTTCGTGATGCTGACCATCTCGACTTTATAAAACTGGTGCTGGCGGATCATGCCGCTGGTGTCCTTGCCGGCTGCGCCCGCCTCTTGCCGGAAACACGGCGTGAAAGCGGTGTACCTGCGCGGCAATGTCTCCTCATCAATGATCATGTCGGCGACAATATTGGTCAGCGGCACTTCGGAAGTCGGAATCAGCCAGTCGCCGCGCGTGGTGCGGAACTGGTCATCGGCGAATTTCGGCAGCTGGCCGGTGCCGAACATGGTTTTATCGTTGACCAGCAGTGGCGGCGAGACTTCGGTATAGGCATGCTCCTGCGTATGGGTATCGAGCATAAACTGCACGAGCGCGCGCTCAAGCCGCGCGAGGCCCGCCTGCAAAATCACAAAGCGCGAGCCCGACATTTTTGCGGCGGTTTCGAAATCCATCATGCCCAGCGCTTCGCCGATCTCGCTGTGATCGGGCACTTTTGAATTGAGTTTTTTCGGCTCGCCGCCCTTGCGGATTTCGACGTTGGCGGTTTCATCTTTTCCGTCCGGCACGTCGGAGGCGAGGATGTTGGGCAACGCGGCAAGAATTCTGTTGAGGCTTTCATCGAACCTGCGTTCTGTTTCCTCCAACTTGCCCAGTTGCTCTTTGATAGCGTTCACCCGATCCATCTGGGCCTGAGCATCTCCGCCAGATTTTTTTATCTCTCCAACCTTTTGAGATTCTTCATTGCGCGTAGCCTGTAATTTTTGCAGTTGCGTCTTTACAGCGCGGTGTTCCTCATCCAGTTTCAGGATAGCCGGTGTTTGCGCGGGCAGGCCCCGCCTCGCCCAGCCGGCATCAAATTCACCGGGTTTTTCCCGTATGGCTTTTATATCGTGCATAATTTTTTCTTACTGCTTTCCCCGCGAAGGCGGGGACCTTATCCGTTTGAGATCCCCGCTTTCGCGGGGAATACACTATATTATTAGGTCCGTTTTACCTGGCAATTGTCAATGGGTAATACCCGCCCTATACTTCCCACCATGAAAAACGTCTACCAGATCTTCGAATCCGATATACCCCTGCCGCTTGTCTTCGACTCGCCGCATAGCGGATCGGTGTACCCGGATGATTTCCGCTTTTCCTGCGCGCGCGCAGATCTTGAAAAAGCCGAAGACAGGTTCGTCGATGAATTATTTTCAGGCGCGCCCGCGCACGGCAGCGCCCTGCTCTGCGCCTTGTTCCCGCGCTCCTATATTGATACGAACCGCGCGGTGGATGACATCGATCCGAACCTGCTGGCGGGCGGTGCGTGGCCCTATGGCGATATTCATCCGGGTCCACGCTCCGAAGCCGGCATCGGGCTGATCCGCCGCCTGGTCAAACCAGGCCTGCCAGTCTACGGCCGCACTATCGGCGCGCCGGATATCGCGCAGCGCATCGAGCGCTATTACAAACCTTACCACGCCGCATTGGAAACGCTTCTCAACACCGCGCATTATAATTTCGGGCAGGTCTGGCATATCAATTGTCACTCAATGCCGTCTACATCCGCGCGGCCGCGCCAGCCGACGCGTATTGAGGGCAACCACGTGCACGCATCGGATTTTGTTCTCGGCGATCGCGACGGCACGACCTGCGATCGTGCCTTCACGCACGCAGCGCGGGATTTCCTGCGTGGGTTAGGCTATCACATCACCATCAATGACCCGTTCAAGGGCGCCGAGCTGATCGGACGCTATGCCTCCCCTGCGCGACATCGGCACTCTCTGCAGATCGAAGTAAACAAATCCCTGTTTATGAATGAAGAGCGGAACGAGAAGTCGGCAAATTTTGAATCCGTGAAAGCGGATATCGAGCGGTTCATTGTTTTCTGTGCCGATTTTGCCCAAACCCGGCTGGTCAGCCTCGCGGCTGACTGAAAACGAACGGCCATTGTTTCTTAAGAGCCTCGTCCAGCTCCTGCATTGATGCCTTAACACCCCATTCCCACAGCGACGTCACGCCGTGCTCTGCAATCCCGCACGGCACGATGCCGGAAAAATGTGTCAGATCCGGATTGACGTTGATGGAAATCCCGTGCAGCGTCACCCAGTGGCGGATGCGCACGCCGACGGCGGCGATTTTTTTCTCGCTTTTTACATCCCCCGCATGCGCGGGGTGGGCCGGCGTGTCCACCCAAATACCAATGCGTCCGTCGCGTCTTTCTCCTCGCACATCAAATTCAGCAAGCGTGCGAATAATCCATTCTTCCAGAGAGCAGACATATTTTTTAATGTCTGGTACAGAACCGGTGCTTTTCCCGCGAAAGCGGGAATCTTTTTCGACGCATCCCAGATCCCCGCTTTCGCGGGGAATGCAGTTCTGAGAGCGTTTTTTCAGATCGAGCATCACGTAAGCCACGCGCTGGCCGGGCCCGTGATAGGTGTATTGCCCGCCGCGGCCCGATTTATAAACCGGAAAACGCGCGTCGAGCAGGTCGGTGTCCTTCGCGCTGGTGCCGGCCGTATATAAAGGCGGGTGTTCGAGCAGCCAGACACATTCTCCGGCGCTGCCCTCATTGATCTTCGCGACACGCTCATCCATATAGCTAAGCGCCTCTTCGTAGGGCGTCAAACCGCGCGATATTTTCCATTCAGGGGGCACGGTATTTTTCCATCATTGCCGCCAGCGCCTCATCACCGGCACGGTCGCGCTCCTGCAGCCCCCGCGTAATATAAGGATGATCCCCCGGTGTTTGCTCCTGCGAGAGCTTGAAAATAGCTTCCGCTTCCTCAATGTCAAGCGTGAAGCTCACGATCATGGCGCTGAGCTTTTTGTAAAACTCTTCGTTTATTTCCTCGAAGCGCCAGCCCTGATCGCCTTCGAAATGTGAAACCAGTTTCTGCAGGTGTGTTTTTAATGCGGCATCATCCATGGTTTTGAGCGCACCCGTCACCCGCGCCTCGACGTAATTATAGGTCGGCGCTGTTTTTGACGGATCACTACCGCTCTTCCAGCGCTCCTGATACCAGGTTGGGGAAATATGCGCCGCCGGGCCGCGGAATATGATCCGCACGCTGCCGCCTTTCATAAAATTCGCAGCCGCTTCATTGTTACGGGCGATGTGAAATTCGGCAGAAGCCCCATCCGGCCTGATCAGGACGGGCGCACTGATGATATCGGGTGCTGCTCCTTCCGAGTTTTTGCAGATGAGTGCGAACGGGAAAGCCCTGGCGATTCCAGCGATATCTTGCAGGTTTTTCGATTTATATTCGGCGTAATGAGACATATGAGCCTTAATCAAAATTTAACCATTGCCGTGCTATGATAACGAAATTTAATAACATATTTTAAGGGTGTGTCCATATGAGTCTTAAATCTCAATTTCAACAAGTCACGACGCATCAAGACGTAAAATCAGCAGATATTAATATTGCTGTCACCACGGTCTCAGGCGCTGTGCTGTTCAGAACAAATGAAGGTGACTGGTTTATGATCCCGAAAGGCAGCCAGACTGTTTATCGCATGGATAAGGGTTCCAGCGGTAGTACTTCAAGCCCGGCCGGAAGAGAATCTGAGTATGTTGAGATTGTTGAAAAATCCAAAACGGGTCCTGAAAAAATTCATAAGCTGGAACTCTCGCCTATGCAGGGTAAAGGTACGCTGACATATAATAACAATACAGATCAAAACACAAAAATCGGCGTAACGATTATGGGAGAAGACAGCCTGAAGGGTCTTAATGCGCGCTGGAAAAATAACGAGTTTAAGGTCAATCTCCGGACAGACACAAAGGGGATTTTTGAAGTTTTTCCTGATCCATCAAAACTCGGTTCATATGTCCTTGTTACGGAGGATTATGATCTTAAAAATCCAAGAGTTTATAAGGGAACACCCGATAATCTTACGGAGATCAAGGTTCTGGAAAGCATTCGTTACAGGAATGGCTATGAGCTGAAACTTGAAGGAGGCGGAAAATTATTAATCCATTCCGGTCAGGCAACGGTTCAATGGTCTTCGGACTCAAAATCACAATCAACAGGTTCTTTACGGTCTAGCGAAGCTGAACAGCAATTCCGGGCTGAGATTATAAAAAGCAACCCCAACTTTTTTGAACCGCCGGAACCCAGTCCATCTGATTTGCTAGCCGTTCCTGAATTTTCTCTAAAACCGGTTATACCTGGTATAAAACCATAAACATATCTTTTTTATACGTAAAATAAATAGCTTGCGGCGTTGCAACGATCTTGCGGCTTGCGCCGTCCCACCCTATTTGATATGCAAATCCAGACATTTACTGCCGCGGCCGTGGCGGAATGGTAGACGCGCAGCGTTGAGGTTCTAACGGAAAAGCCGCTTTCAATCCCAACATCTATATTGAAAATATTGGATTTTTTCTTATCCATAATATTTAGATTTTTGAATGTTGCAACGGCTGTTGCGAGTCCTATAAGCCTTTGATAATGATACCATATTAATAATTTTCCCGAAAATTGTTGCGAGAAATGGGCAAAAACACTAAATTTTGAACATTTTCTTGACATTACGGAAAATATTATGGTATGGTCATGGCTATTCAACGCTAACACAAACGTAATGGAGAATGTTATGGCCCTTGAAACAGTCATTTTGAAAAACGGCGCAGAAGAAGCCAAGCCGCTGGTAGCAGTTACCATGATGAGCCTCGAAGGTCTTATGCAGCAAAACCCGATAGCTTTCTATGAACTGACTATGAAGGCCAGAGACAGCAAACATCAATTCTTCGGAAACGCGGGTCAGGTTTTGGAAAAATTCAATCTGGTGAGCGCAAATGGCTCTATGCACGATTCCATTCGGAATATTGTCCTTTCCGCAGTTGAAGGCGATGGTCTGGATATGACGCTTGGTAATCCGGTAAAAGCCCAAGGTGGCTCCGGCACTGCTCCCCAGCCCGGCGGAATGTAATTTTACAGTAAGCTTACCTTTTGCGAAGTGTAAGCGTTGAAAAGAACCGTTCAGGCACTATGGTCTGAACGGTTTTTCTATGGACAAAAAATCATTGAACGGTTAAAAAGCTGCCTGTTACACTAAAGTGTTATCGGAACGTTTGTTGCGAGGGCTTGTTGCGAGAGTCGCAGGTTTTGTTGCAAATGTTGCGAGCAGGCGGTCATGGCGGAATTGGTAGACGCGCATCGTTGAGGTCGATGTAACGAAAGTTGTGGAGGTTCGAGTCCTCTTGACCGCACCAATCTAAAATCCTTCAAAATCAGAATGTTCTATGTGATTTCTCAATAGACATCGCATAGAATTTCCGTTAAAAAATTTGGAGTATTGAAGGAGCGGTCGGGAAAACTTGAGCCTCAAACAGTTAGATTGAGGTCGCTGTGGTAGTAATACTGTGGAGGTTCAAGTCCTCTCGGCCGCACCATATTAAATTTAACGCACTTCCTATTTTTCAGGGCGCACCCATGTCTGATAAGACCAAGAAAACGGCAAAACCCCAAGTGAAGATAAAGACGGCCGCGCAGAAGGAAGCCTTCCGCCAGGAAGCGCTCGACTATCACAGCGCCTACCCGCCCGGGAAGTTCGCCATTCACGCCACCAAGCCCATGGCGACACAGAACGATCTGGCGCTCGCCTATTCGCCCGGCGTGGCCGTGCCTTGCGAGGAAATCGCGACCGACCCGATGAAGGCGTATGATTATACGTCGAAGGGTAATCTTGTCGCCGTCATCACCAACGGGACCGCCGTGCTCGGTCTCGGCAATATCGGCGCCCTCGCCGCCAAGCCTGTCATGGAAGGCAAAGCCGTCCGGTTCAAGAAATTCGCCGGCATCGATTCCGTCGATGTCGAGATTGACGAGATGGATCCCGATAAACTGGTCGACATTATTGCCTCACTTGAGCCGACTTATGGCGGGATTAACCTCGAAGACATTAAGGCGCCGGAATGTTTCGAGATTGAGCGTAAACTCAAAGAGCGCATGAAAATTCCCGTCTTCCACGACGACCAGCACGGCACGGCCATTATCGTGACGGCGGCGTTTCGCAACTGGATCGAATATTCCGGCCGCGACATGTCGAAAATACGTCTTGTCACATCCGGTGCGGGCGCTTCGGCGATTGCGTGCCTGAACCTGCTCGTGCGCGCAGGCCTCCGACGCGACAACATTATCATCACCGACCGTAACGGCGTCGTTTACAAGGGCCGCAACGAAGGTATGGATCCTGAAAAAGAAAACTTTGCCTCTACGACCAAGGCGCGCTCGTTGGCCGATGCTCTTAAGGGCGCGGATGTGTTTCTCGGCCTCTCCGGCCCGGGCGTGGTGAAAAAAGAGATGGTGGCCTCGATGGCGGATGCACCTTTGATCATGGCGCTGGCCAATCCAACGCCGGAAATCCTGCCCGAAGAAGTCATGGAAGTAAAACCGGATGCTATCGTCTGCACCGGCCGCTCGGATTACACGAATCAGGTCAATAATGTTCTGTGCTTCCCATTCATTTTCCGCGGCGCGCTTGATGTCGGCGCGACGACCATCAATGAAGAGATGAAACTGGCCTGCGTCGATGCGATCGCGGCGCTGGCACGGAAAGAAGTTTCGGCGGAAGTGGCCGCCGTCTATGCCGGCGAGCGCCTGACCTTCGGCGCGGAATATTTGATCCCGAAACCGTTCGACCCGCGCCTGATCGTCGATATCCCGCTGGCCGTCGCCAAGGCCGCCATGAAATCCGGCGTCGCGACGCGTCCCATCAAGGATTTTGAGGCTTATTCAACATCGCTGAAACAATTCTTCATCCGCTCACAGCTTGTGATGAACCCGGTCTTTGCGCGCGCACGCGAAAAACCGAAGCGCATCGCCTATTGTGAAGGCGAAGATTCAAAAGTTCTGCAGGCTGTGCAGAGTGTCGTCGATGAGAATATGGGTTTCCCCATCCTGATCGGGCGGAAAAAAGTTGTCGCGACGCGGATCAAGCGCCTTGGCCTGCGCCTGAAAGAGGGTGAACATTTCCAGCTGATCGATCCGGAAGATGATCCGCGCTTCAAGGATTATTCCAGCACCTATCACACGATCATGCAGCGCCGCGGCGTGGCGCCGAACCTGGCCAAGGCCACCGTGCGCACAAATACCACCGTTATCGGCGCGTTGATGGTCTATAAAGGCGAAGCGGATGCTGTTATTTGCGGCATGACCGGGCAGTATCACGAACATCTCGAAGATATCATCGACATTATCGGCCTCAAGCCGGGCGTTGAAACGCCCGCCGCCATGAATGGCCTCGTGATTTCCAAGGGGAATTACTTCTTCTGTGACACGCAGATCAATTCCAACCCGAGCGTAGCGCAGATTTCAGAGATGGCCCTGATGGCGATCGAGGAAGTCAAACGTTTCGGCATCAGGCCGAAGGTGGCGCTGCTCTCGCATTCGAATTTCGGCACTCTGGATAATTGTGAATCCGCGCAGAAAATGCGTGATGCCTGCGCTGACCTGCGGCGCCGCATGCCGGGAATCGAGATTGACGGCGAAATGCAGGCGGATCTTGCGCTGTCGGAAGAGATTCGCAAGAAAATCATGCCGAATGCCAACCTGACCGGTTCGGCCAATCTTTTCATCATGCCGAATGTGGATTCCGCCAATATCGCTTTCAACATGCTGCGCGTGCTCGCGGACGGGATTTCCATCGGCCCGCTGCTGCTCGGCGTGGCGCGCCCGGCGCATATTCTCACGCCCTCGACAACCATGCGCGGCATCATCAATGTCAGCGCGATTGCGAGCGTCGGCGCGCAGGTCTTCGAACAGGAAATGCAGGATGACGGCCAGCACAGGCTGGTCCGGCATTTGTAGATTATAAATGTTGTATTAAAAAATTTTGAAGCCGGTTTGACCTGGTGCAGCAATCTTTCTATGGTCCAGTGTTTCAATAAAATTTTCCAGATGAATTTTAAATCCTGAAAGCCAGTCTTCGTAAGCGGCGGAATTTTCCAGTATTTGAATGGCCTCAGCAACATTATTTCTTGGAATGCATTCCTGATCTGAAAGAGCTTCTGTAATAAATTTATACTGCTTGAAAGGTGAAAATCTGGCTAAATCTTTCTCAATCATGGATTTAAAAACATCCAATTTTTTTAATGTCCGATCCGGAACGCCAAAAGCCTTATCTATGAATTTGGATAGACCGCTTTGTTTTTTGAATTGATTTTCATTATCGTTGCCTGTCAAATGCAGCTGCTGCAGCAGGTTTCCTACACAAGGGAGGGACTCTTCCGTAGCGGTCAATATCTCAAAAATTTCAGAAAACTGTTGTCTAAAAGTATTCTTTTGTTCCGACTTAATTTTTCGGAATAGCTCTTTTTCGGTCTCTTCCTTGAGCGCTTTTTCTTGGAATTTTTCTATCTTGACTAATATTTCTTCAAAATCAAATGGGGCGTAGCGCGCGAGAAATTCTTCGTATTTTTCCTGCAGATCGTATGACCATTTGAACTTAATCTGGCTGTCTTCCACGGCATCAAGAGCAATTCTTAAATATTCCGCCGGTATATATTCATCAATGGCGCGCGTTACAAAATGATATTGAATTTCATTACTTTTCTCTTTTAAAAGCGGCGATGATAAAAGATTATAGAATGTTTGTATTTTATATTCCGGATCGACCCAGCCCACGTTTCGGGTGAGCCGGGAGACCTCCATTTCGAGTGTTTCATCCTTAAGCCGCTTTGAAACACCTTTAAATAGACTTTGCATGTCCCTGCCTCGAGTTTCTTGCAGAATTATATCCCAACTTTTTAGTTATGTAAATAAATTTTTAATCCTCTACTTGATTGTGAGACCTAAATACCTGACATTTCAGCATGAACGAGGAATTTCACAGCAGCACAGACGACGTAAAAGGCGATGAAAAAGCCCTTTACCTGAGCGATGCCCAGATCACGGACGTCATCGCGGCTGCGCGCGGGCACGATTCCGACATTGTTCACTCCATTCTCAACGACCTCTCGCCCGCCGATATCGCCGAACTGCTGGCCAAGGTCAGCGAGGATGACCGCACCGAGCTCCTGACGATGTACAGCGACCACCTGAACCCGCTGGTGTTCACGGAGATGGATTACGAACTGCGCCAGCATGTTCTTGAGCTTCTGCCGGCTGCGAAAGTCGCCGCTATTGTTTCCGAACTGGAATCCGACGACGCGCTCGATATGCTGCTGCCGCTGGATGAGGATTTCCGCAGCGAGGTCATCCACAAGCTTTCTGCGAAAATGCGTGCGACGGTCCAGGAAGGTTTCAGCTACCCGGCAGATTCCGCCGGCCGTCTTATGCAGCGCGAGGTGGTGGCGGTGCCGCATTTCTGGACTGTCGGCAAAACCATCGATTACCTGCGCGAGGCGGCCTCCGATCTTCCCGAAGATTTTTTCGATATTTTCGTCATCGACCCCGGCTACCACGTGAAAGGGCAGATCCCGCTGAATTCCCTCGTGCGCGCCAAGCGGCCTGCGAAAATGGCCGACCTGAGGCTGGCCGAAACCACGACCATCCCCGCGGACATGGACCAGGAGGAAGTCGCTTACCTGTTCCGGCGCGACAACATTACATCGGCTCCGGTCGTGGATGAAGACGGGCGACTGCTCGGCGTGATTACGATTGACGACGTCGTCGACGTTATCGACGAAGAAGCCGAAGAAGATCTTTTGAAAATGGCCGGTATCGGGCAGGTCGATCTTTACAGCGCCGTGATCTCGACGGCCGGGAGCCGCTTCCGCTGGCTGTTCCTCAATTTGGTCACGGCGATTGCGGCCTCCGTGGTGATTTCCTTTTTCGATGCCACGATTGAACAGATCGTTGCGCTGGCCGTCCTTATGCCGATTGTCGCTTCCATGGGCGGGAACGCGGGAACGCAGGCTTTGACCATTGCCGTGCGGGCGCTGGCAACGCGGGAAATTTCCGATTCCAATATGTGGCGCATCATCTGGCGGGAAACGCTGGTAGGCTCCGTCAACGGCGTTATCTTCGCGGTTATCACCGGGGCCATTACCGCTTTATGGTTCCAGATACCGATGCTCGGCACCGTAATCGCCGCCGCCATGATCATCAATTTGTTCGCCGCCGGATTTTTCGGGGCATGCATTCCCATCGTGCTTAACCGCATGGGCAGCGACCCGGCGGTCTCCTCCACTGTCTTCCTGACTACCGTCACCGACGTGGTCGGGTTTTTAGCTTTCCTGGGGCTGGCGGCTTTATTTCTCACGTAATTTGTTAACTATTTCAATAGCATAAGGAGTTGGAAAAATACTGGCCTTAAAGCCGCTAAATGTTTATGGTCCTCCAGTCCTTACAACCGGCTTTTTAACGCATGCGATACGACGACCGCCCTTTCCTTGGCAATCTCCTGAAATGGACTTTCATTCTCGGCCTGTGGATCGTGATCATCGGCGGCTGCGTGCTCGCATGGTACGCACAGGAATTACCCGCGATCGCGAAGAACGCCAACTTCCAGCGCAAGATGTCGATCACCGTCAAGGCCAGGGATGGTTCGGTTGTTGCGCGCTACGGCGAAACGCAGGGCCGGGCCCTGTCACGCGAAGACCTGCCGGATCATCTGGTAGAAGCGGTGCTTTCCATCGAAGATCGGCGCTTTTATTATCACCCGGGCCTCGATCCGCTCGGGCTGGTGCGCGCGATTTTTGTCAATACGAAGGAAGGCAAATACGTTCAGGGCGGCTCGACCATCACGCAGCAACTGGCAAAAAACCTCTTCCTCAGCCAGGAACGCACCTTCAAGCGCAAGATTCAGGAAGCGATGCTGGCGGTATGGCTGGAATATGAGTTGAGCAAGGATGAGATCATCGCCGCCTATCTGAACCGCGTTTATATGGGCTCCGGCACCTATGGCGTCGATGCGGCGGCGCGGCTTTACTATCACAAGGACGTGAAGGATCTCGATCTGCGTGAATCTGCGACGCTGGCCGGGTTATTAAAGGCGCCGTCGCGTTATTCGCCGCTCAACAATCCTACCCTTTCACGACAGCGCGCCGATCTCGTGATCTCCGCCATGAGAGATGCGGGCTATCTGACCGAAGCCGAAGAAAAGAGCCTCAACACAAAACTGCCGACACCGCCGAGCAAAGCAAAAAACGCCGGCTCGGCGCGTTATTATGCGGACTGGGTTGTCGACGGGCTGGAAGATCTGATCGGCACGCCGCAGGAAGATATTATCGTCGAGACGACGTTCGATCCGCCGATTCAGAAAGTGGCTGAAGAGTCTCTCATCAAGAATATCCTTGAAAACGGCAAGGAAAAGAAAATTACGCAAGGCGCCGTGATCGTCATGCGCCCGGACGGCGCCGTGCTCTCCATGGTGGGCGGTGTTGATTATAACATCAGCCAGTTCAACCGCGCGACGCAGGCCAAGCGCCAGCCGGGATCCTCATTCAAGCCTATCGTTTACCTGGCGGCGCTGGAGCGCGGATGGAAGCCGTATGATCTCGTCATCGACCAGCCCTTCACGGTCGGCAAATACCGGCCACAGAATTTCGGCAATAAATATTACGGCGAAGTGCCGCTGGATACGGCGCTGGCTTTTTCCCTCAACACTGTTGCCGTGCAGATCGCCAAGATTATCGGGCCGGATGCGATTGTCGACATGGGACGCCGCCTTGGTATCATTACGCCGCTGCAGCCCGACTTGAGTTTAGCGCTCGGATCCAACAGTCTCTCCATGCTGGAAATGGCGACCGTCAATGCGACGCTCGCCAATGGCGGCGCTTCGGCTTTCCCTTATGCCATTCAAAAAATCATCAGTGAAAAAGGCACGCTTTATTACGAACGCTCGGACGTTAAAAAATCACGCCAGGTTGTCGACAGCTACTATGTGAACGAGCTCAGCGTCATGATGCAGGGCGTTCTGGAGCGCGGCACCGGCCAGGCGGCGCGCCAGCCCTACCCAGCCTCGGGCAAGACAGGCACCAGCCAGGACAGCCGCGATGCATGGTTTAATGGGTTTACGGCCGAGCTTGTCACCTGCGTCTGGATGGGCAATGACGACAACAGCCCGATGGCGGGCGTAACCGGCGGCTCCTACCCGGCGCGCGTCTGGCGTGATGTGATGAGCGCCTCGCGCGGACGCTATGTGGCTGTGAGACATCTTGGGACGAGTTATAGAAGCCCGGAAGGTTTTGGCGACCTGATGACGCGCATCCTGGGGGAGGAGGAACCTGCCCACCAGGAATCTTACGAACAGCCGCCTCAAGTCGGTGCGGGTTATAATCCCGGCTATTTTGAACATTACGAACAACGCGAAGACCCTGTCTTCACAACGCCGGGTTCCGGCAATTACAACCAGTAATTCTTAAACCGGTATCTTCTCGCGCAGAACAACCGGCACGCGGCGGGGGTGACGTTCTATTTTTTCGGAATCGCCTTCACCGCCAATCGGTCAGCGCGCTCATTCTCCGGATGGCCATCATGGCCGCGGATCCAGTGAAATTTCACATCGTGCTTTTCCAGGAGCGAATCAAGCTGTTTCCAGAGATCCTGATTCTTGATTTTAGCCGGCCAGTTCTTTGCCTTCCAGCCCTTCATCCATTCATGCACGCCCTTTTGCAGATACTGGCTATCGGTGTAGAGATCGACCTTCGAGGCTGTCTTCAGCGCCTGCAGCGCCATGATGGCGGCGAGCATCTCCATGCGGTTGTTTGTGGTGAGCGCCTCGCCGCCGAAGAGTTCTTTCTCATGGCCGTTATAACGCAGGATCGCGCCCCAGCCGCCGGGACCGGGATTGAAGCTGCAGGCACCGTCGGTAAAAATTTCAACCTTGTTATTCTTGAGTGACATCGTGGTCCCTGTGGAATTTCAGCCTGTGTAAATACCCCATCGGGTCGTGAGGTTTCATAAAATCCAGTTCGCTATTAATCATCTCTTCCAACGCGGAAGGTAACTCTTCCGCGCTGACACGTTGCGGTTCAAAGATGGTCAGGATATAAGGCCCGGACGTGGTTTCAACATGGTAATTGGTGTTGCTGACGCCCTTTTCGATGCCGGAAAAAGACACCAGCGTGCCGAGATCATAATCCTTCAGGAAATCCCGCAGCCCAGCTTTATCGATATGCGTATAAACGGTCATGTCAGGCCGCCGTCAAGATCTTCGGGATCTTGAAATGGATGTTTTCTTTCGTAATCGTGATTTCCTCTATCGTCACAACAAAAAACTTCTTTGCATTTTCAATGACTTCATCAACAAGGATTTCCGGCGCGCTCGCGCCCGCGGTGAGGCCCAGAACCTTCGCCTGCCCCAGCCAGCCCCAGTTAATCTCCGCCGCGCGCTCGACCAGCATGGCTTGCGGGCAGCCACTTAACGCTGCGACCTCAACGAGGCGGTTGGAATTCGACGAGTTCGGCGCACCGATCACGATCATCGCATCGCACAGCGGCGCAATCGCTTTCACCGCCGCCTGGCGGTTGGTGGTGGCGTAGCATATGTCTTCTTTATGCGGGCCTTTGATATCCGGGAATTTTTTCTGCAGCGCTGCGACAATTTCCGCCGTATCGTCCACCGACAATGTCGTCTGCGTGCAATAAGCCAGCCGCGCCGCATCCGGCACCTGCAGTTTTTCCAGATCCTGCAGCGTCTCCACCAGCAGAACCGAGCCCGCCGTCAACTGCCCCATCGTGCCGATCACTTCGGGATGATTGGAATGACCGATCAGAATAATCGTACAACCCCCGTTAAAATAACGCTCCGCTTCGCGGTGGACCTTGTTGACGAGCGGGCATGTCGCATCGATGAAAAACATCTGGCGCGCCGCCGCCGTGCCCGGCACCGATTTCGGCACGCCGTGGGCGGAGAAAATAACCGGGCGGCCGTCATTCGGAATCTCATCCAGCTCCTCGACGAACACTGCGCCTTTTTCGCGTAAGGACTCGACGACATATTTGTTATGAACAATTTCATGGCGAACATAGACCGGCTTGCCGTATTTTTCCAGCGCGCGCTCGACAATCTGGATGGCGCGGTCGACCCCGGCGCAAAAGCCGCGGGGGGAGGCGAGGAGGATTTTCAAAGGCCGCTTGGTCATGGACCTTTATATAAGGGGGAATATAAAATAAATCCATAAGAAGCCGTCATCCCGAGGCAAAGCCGCGGGATCTTTGGCCTATCTTATTATGAAGATCCCGCGGCTTTGCCTCGGGATGACGTTGAAGTCTTGCCTTAATCCCGGCCCATAGCGTATCTTTAAGGCTTAAATTCAAAGGACAAAACCATGCGCAAGCAGACCCCGGCGTCTCTGAAATTTCTCTTTTTAGGCCTGTGCCTGCTTACGGCGTCCTGCGCATCCGTAGATACGGCCGTCAACAACACAATCCGCGCTACTGACATAGCCAAGGACAATCTCGAGGATATCAGCGACACGGCCGCTTCCATACCGACCGGATCCGAAGATTACCTGCGCAGCAATTGCCCTTCCGTCAAGCTGGTCAATGAACTCGGCGTCTTTACCGATTATACAAATTTCAAAAATGCCGGAAAGGACAATTTGATCACGCAGGTCAGGGTCAGCCGCCTTTCAACCAGTTGCTCTTACACGGACCGGAGTGTGACGGTCGACATCAACCTGCTCTTCGAGGGACAGCTCGGCCCGGCGGCGCAGCGCGGCCCGCATGAAACCTTCTTCTCCTACCCGTTCTTCATCGCCATCACCAGCCCGCAAAATGTCGTCATGGCGCGCCAAGTCTTCGCGGCGCCTATGGCGTTTGCCCCCGGCCAGACAATGCAAACCCATACCGAGCATCTGCGCCAGGTGATCCCGCTCCAACGCCCAACCGACGGGCCGGGCCACAACATCCTTGTCGGCTTCCAGCTGAACAAGCACCAACTCGCCTATAACCGCGCCCATGCGGAAGAGACGCGCGCGCTTGTTCTCGACGCCACCAATATCTACGAGCCCGCACATGCGCGCCCGGCCGCGATGCGCGAAGTGGTTGTCGAGGAGCTCCGTCCCGCGCCGGTCATGCCCGTCGATTCACGCCCCTCTTCGCTTGTTCCTGCCGGCCGATGATATGAGCGGGTTCAACCTCCAGCAATTCTGGGATGCACAGGCCGGCGAACATATGGATGTCGCCGCGCAAACATTCGCCGCACTGCGCGGTGATTTTGAAAAACTGCTCGATCTGTGCGCGGGCTCTATTGCGGCGGGCGGGAAGATCCTGCTTTTCGGCAATGGCGGCAGCGCGGCGGACGCGCAGCATATCGCGACGGAACTCACCGTGCGCTACGTCAAGAACCGCAAGGCGATTGCTGGACTCGCGCTCACCACCGACACTTCTGCGCTCACCGCCATCGGCAACGATCTCGGTTTCGACGAGATTTTCGCGCGGCAGGTTGAGGCACTGGGGCGCAGCGGCGATGTCGCGCTCGGGATTTCAACATCCGGCACCAGCGGGAATGTTCTGCGCGGCTTGAAAGCCGCGCGCGGGGCGGGCCTGAATACGTGTGGCCTCACCGGTAAAAGCGGCGGCCAGATGGGCGGCTATTGCGATGTGCTTTTGAAAGTCCCCTCCGCCACGACCGCGCGTATCCAGGAGATGCATATTACGCTCGGGCAGATGCTGTGCGGGGCTTTGGAAGGAAAACTGGGACTGCTTTAAGATTAACATCCTGTTTTTCCATGCAATTTAAATCTACCTTGGCTTGAATTAATTTTATGTTAATATATTTTATGTATTATTTAACACAAGCATTTTAAGTAATGATCAAGGTATGAGGTGGGCAATGTCCGGTAAAAGTGAAAGTCGCGCGGGGCTGGAAAAATACTCGGCTTTAATTAAAGAAATTGAAGCACTGGAACAAAAAGGTGAAAAATCCGGCACCCTGAAAAACGGGGAAACATGGCTCCGCGAAGGCAGAAAAATAATTCTTGAAAAAGAAGATTACCGGTCCATTGGCTGGGAAAAAGCCATCATCGAATATCACGAAAATGGAAATATTGAACTTACGCAGTTCTCAACAGGACTCTCCCTGCCCGTGGCGGACGCGTCCGGCTGGAAAACCTCCGAGTCATACGACATTGAAAACAGATATATTTATACGAAAGATGGCCAGCTCACTCATGAAGAAGAAAGACGCGGCGCTCATTTCAAGAGAATTGCCGATTACGAAAACGGGCAGAAAATCTACGAAACTGAAGAATCCTCCACTTCAGGTGCAGGACTTAACAGTGCGCTCAAACAGGCTATTCAGCAAAGTCCCTGGAATAAAGCAGAAAAACATAAAGGCGGAATTTTTTCTGGTCAAGTTTCATCGCAAGCGGGTTCAGGTTCATCCGGGCCTTCTGAACATTTAGATCTCAAAGGAAAACTGGAAACGCATTCTAAAGAAATCTCCAATCATTTAAAAGACAACTACAAACACCTTATTACACAAGATCTCCAAGCTTCAAAAACCGGTTCGGTACAATATGAAACGACCGAGAAAAAATATGACACACCGGAATCGAGAGCCGGGAACGCGCCCTCACTCGAGAACAAGGAGACCGTACAATTCAACCAGGACGGCAGCCATTTCTATGAATCCGCCCAATTGCGCGTTGAAGGACTCAATCAACTCACAGAGCGTTATAAAGCCACGCTTGACGCTGAAGGTAATTTATCCATGAGCTATGTATATTCAGTAAATGATAAAATGAACAGGCAGGTCACGCTCACCCAGACCGCCAATGATGAAACTTTCACTGACAGAAAAAGAAATGGCGGCCGGTTTCATGTTGAGACGGTAAAAACGATCAATACCGGCGAGCAAAAAGGCCAGTACACCGTGACCAATCAGACCGAGACCGAAAAAAGGCAAATATTGTCCGGTGACGAAACCACATATTCTAAAAACGGCCAGGTTATAAGCCGGAAAAAATACTTACCCGAAGAGGGAAAATATGTAGAGGTCGATATGGACGGAAAACCCCTGCCCCCTAAACCGGGTAGCGAGACACCGGACGCACCTCCGCAGCCGCAGCAGCAAGAGCAAAATCAAGATGCCGCGCTCTCGCTTAAAAGATCTCCTGATGCAATAAATCCAGTGCCGCAGCCTGGATTAAAACCCTAGTTATTCCTGTTGCGCTCGGGCAGATGCTGTGCGGGGCGCTGGAGCAGAGGCTGGGGTTGGTTTAGGAACCGAATTAAATGGTTGGCAAGATCAGAAGAATTTTCAAATAGTAATTTTAAAATACTTATCAGGACTGTTAATTTCCAAAATTATCTTCTGAAGAAAATCCCGACCTATAAACCCGCCCCTCCAGCCGTCCTCTAGATCTAGTTCCAGTATTCTTAAGTCCGGAAGATATATGGCAGAGCCAGGCAACTTAAAAATATCACAAGTCAGATCTCCCTGCCTAATATTGCATTTCACACTGCCATTTGCTGTTTTTACGGTATCTTTCCCTGTAACCGGCAGGCCCAACTCCAGCGCGATTTTTTTGCTTACAACAGTTTTAGATGCGCCGGTATCGATCAGAAAAGAATGATTCTGCATGGAAGATTTTACGTCGTCTTCTTCGAAGATACTGAGAGGCTTAGAAAGGGTGATTTCTAAATGAGGGCCTTTTTCAGGGTCAAAGGTTTGCTTGTATTGGGGCATAAGAAATCCATCCTAGATCAACAACCTTATCTGTGACTTCTTGCACTGAGAAAAGGTCGTCTTTATATTCATTACTAGCATAGATCATTGCATCTCGGGCGGTATCAAAAAACTCAACGGTTTTTTTATGCCTCATAATCACAAATTTTCCGGCTTGAGTCTTCATCAAACTAGGAAGAATTTCTAAAAAGGCTTCATAGTTTTGGTCTATTTCTTGCTGTTTTTCAATGGCTTTAGGCATGGTCTGAACCCTAAGGAGATTCTTACATGGTGTAAATCTCTCCTTTTCAATATAGGCTTATTACGCCTTTAACTTCAATAAAATTATTTCCGTAAGAGTCGTTATGAAATTACGTTTGCTCAATTTCAAAACCTTTTATTGCTGGCCATAGCCTCAAGAAAAATTTAGGATTAAATTCCTTGACTCTCCAATGGGGTTATGAGATGGTTACTTTGAACCGGTTCCCGCGCCGGGAACCAGAGACTGAGGGAGCCGCTTTCCGATGGCATAGGGGGCGGGTAATTCCATCATAGGCTGGCGCGGTCAAAAGCAATATACGCGTCTGTCACGG